>NZ_LZJD01000165.1:0-87430 GCF_001666875.1 Mycobacterium sp. E802 | reverse complement strand
ACACCCCGGCCAGGGCCTCGTAGAGCAGACCGCTGCTGCTCTTGAGCACTTGCGGACGTGTCACCAGCTGTCGCGGCAGCGGTTCATCGGTGAACAATGCTTGGTCCGGTGGCCCAACCATATGGGCCCGAACGGCTTTCGGGGTGATCCCCAGATCTAACTCGCCCTGGGTGTCATCGGCCAGCAGCCGGCGGGCCTCCTCGATGAGCAGACCCAACTCGGCGTCATCACGCGCAGAGCCCACATGACGAACAATCCGGCGGCGCCCGTCCACGGATTCGGCGATCTGGACTGCCGTCGCGCCCGAGGCCGTGCGCACTCGCCGAATCCAGACCATCCAGGCAGCCTACTGATCCAAATTAGTGCCTAGCGGGTGCACTAAGCTAAGGCATCACCGCAGGTCAACGCGCCGCCGCTCTCGAAAACAGGCCAAAGTGACCCAACTCGGGCCGGAATGCACGACTGCCTGGCCGGCGGCGTCGTCGACCCGGGGGAGACACCCCTACAGACCGCGACCCGTGAGCTTGCCGAAGAACTCGGCGTCACCGGAGTGACGCTGGCGCCGCTGGCATCTGCGCCGTGGGACGGGCAGTGGGCCGGCAAGCCGATGCGTTGTCACCTGTTCGCGTTCGAGGCCCGTTGGGACGGGCCCATCCGTCACCAGCCCGAGGAGGTCGCCGACGGGTGGTGGTGGACCGACGACGAACTTGCACGGCACCTGGCCGATCCGGAGTGGTCTTTCGTTCCTGACACCCGGATTTTGGTGCCGCGGCTCCTTACGTCAACACCCTTGAGGTAGTACTGCCGATGCGTCTTACTGAGTTGGTCCCCGGCCACCCAGGAAGAACTCGTGCAAACTGTCTTCGAACGCACCGCCCCGGCCAGCAGCCTCGTCGATCGATCGTTGGCCACCGCCGTCCTGCAACCTTTCTGGCTCGACGACCTGCCGGCTCAGCCCAGCTATCCAGCTCTGACCCGGCCGTCGTCGCCCTATGATCTCGTGGTGGTCGGCGGCGGCTACACCGGCTTGTGGTCTGCGCTCCTGGCCAAGCAGCGGGATCCAGGTATCCGAGTCGCCCTGCTCGAGGGACAGACCCTGGGGTGGGCCGCCTCGGGGCGCAACGGCGGATTCGTCGAAGCCTCCCTGACCCACGGTGAGGACAACGGGCGCAGTCGGTGGCCCGATGAGATCGACATCCTCGACCGGCTCGGGATGGAGAACCTCGACGCCATCGAAAACACGGTCGCTGCCCTCGGTCTGGATTGCGACTTCGAACGGACCGGGACCATCGCGGTGGCACTCGAGGCCTATCAGGCCGCCGAACTGGCCGCCGCACCGGCCAGGCCGGGGCGCGTCTATCTCGACGGGCAGGCCGTTCGGGCCCAGGTCGACTCTCCCACATATCTGGCCGGCCTCTGGTCCAAGGACAGTGCTGCGCTCGTGCACCCCGCCAAGCTGGTCAGCGAACTCGGCCGAGCCGCAGTGGAACTCGGTGTGGACATCTACGAGCACAGCAAGGTGCTCGGTGTCCGCCCCGACCGTCGGCGTGGAGCACTGACTGTACGTACCGAGCGCGCGGCGCTGCGTGCCGACCGAGTAATCCTGGCCACCAACGGATTTCCGTCGCTGTTGAAGCGCTACCGCTACCACACGGTGCCGGTGTACGACTACGCGTTGATGACCGAGCCGCTGACCGACGCCCAGCTGGCAAGTATCGGCTGGGGCAACCGCCAGGGCATCAGCGACATGTCGAACCAGTTCCACTATTACCGGCTGTCGAAGGACAACCGCATCCTGTGGGGTGGGTATGACGCGGTCTATCACTTCGGCGGCCAGATCCGCCCGCAGTACGAGGACCGCGACGTCACGTATCGCCGCCTTGCCGGCCACTTCTTCACGACGTTCCCGCAATTGGAGGACATCAGCTTCACCCACCGGTGGGCAGGCATGATCGACACCTCGACGCGTTTCTGTGCGTTCTTCGGCTCGGCATGCGGAGGCCGCATCGGATACGCCGCCGGGTTCACCGGGCTGGGTGTGGCGGCCACCCGGTTCGCCGCCGAGGTCATGCTCGACCGGTTCGCCGGTACGCCGACGGCGCGCACCCAACTCGAGATGGTCGAGTCGATGCCGTTGCCGTTCCCGCCGGAGCCGTTGGCCTCGGCCGGTATTCAGGCCACGCGTTGGTCGCTCGACCGAGCCGACCATCATGAGGGCCGACGCAACGTGCTGCTGAGAGCGCTCGACGCGATGGGATTGGGGTTCGACTCATGAGAGAGCCGTTCGCCGGATAAGCGTTGCCGTGCGCAGAGGCGTGCGCACGCCGCACAATGTCACGGAGAGCGTTGACGTAAACGCGGAGAAGGCAGTGCGGATAGCAGAACGCGGATGAGCAGAACTTTGAAGTCCGAGTCACCGAAGCGACGGCGGCGGCAGACGAAGCGGGGCGTCGTGCTGTCCGAGGAGCTCATCGTCGAGGCCGCGCTGCGCGTGTTGCAGTACCACGGCGCCGGCGGTTTGACCGTCCGACGCCTCGGGGTGGCGCTCGGGGCTGACCCGACCGCCCTGTACCGCTACTTCCGCGGCATCGAGGACGTGGTGCTGGCCGTCACCGAGGAACTGTTGCGACGAGTGGTCGACGGCTGGGAGCCGACCGGCCGCTGGCGCGACGACATGCGCGAACTCGGGTTGCGCCTGCACCGCGTGTACCTCGCGCATCCGCAGGCGGGTGTGCTGGCCGCGAGCCGGGTGACCGGCGGCCCCCACGAGATCCAGATCATCGAGACGGTGTTGGGTTCGCTGCGCGCGGCGGGGTTCCCGGAGCGAGACGCAGTGGAGGTGTACCACGCCTTCATCGACCAGATGCTGGGATTCGCCGCGCTCGACGCCGCCTTCGAGGCGCTGCCGGCCGAACACAAGAAGCGCGACGACGACACGTGGCGCGACACCTACGCGCAGTTGCCCGCCGCCACCCATCCGAACATCGCGGCCACCAGCGGCCTGCTCGACGAGTCGATGCGGCGCAGCGCATGTGAGTCCGCCCTTGATCTGCTGCTCGACGGAATTGCGCTGCGACTGGACAGCTCACGCTGAGCCCGGCCACGTCAGAATCGGCGTTGAACGCAACGTCAGTTTCGTCAGCACACGCCGGCGAGCAGGTGTAGTCTCCTCCGCGATCAGTCTTACCGGGGTCGAATCGCCTACCGGAACGAGGTCGCCATGGCTGCCGGGTCAAACTCAGCGTTCAACGGCAAGATCGAGCTGGATATCAGGGATTCCGAACCGGATTGGGGCCCGTACGCCGCGCCCACTGCGGTCGAGAACGCCCCCAACGTGCTGTACCTGGTGTGGGATGACACCGGCATCGCCACCTGGGACTGCTTCGGTGGTCTGGTGGACATGCCCGCGATGAGTCGGATCGCCGAACGTGGAGTTCGGTTGTCCCAGTTCCACACCACCGCGCTGTGTTCGCCCACCCGGGCGTCGCTGCTCACCGGTCGCAACGCCACCACGGTCGGAATGGCCACCATCGAGGAATTCACCGACGGATTCCCCAACTGCAACGGCCGGATTCCGTATGAGACCGCCCTCCTTTCGGAGGTGCTCGCCGAAAACGGCTACAACACCTACTGTGTGGGCAAGTGGCATCTGACGCCGTTGGAGGAATCCAACCTCGCTGCCACCAAACGACATTGGCCGTGCTCACGGGGTTTTGAACGGTTCTACGGATTCATGGGCGGGGAGACCGACCAGTGGTATCCGGATCTGGTGTACGACAACCATCCGGTGGACCCGCCGGCCACCCCCGAGGATGGCTACCACCTGTCTCGCGACTTGGCCGACAAGACCATCGAGTTCATCCGTGACGCCAAGGTGATCGCGCCCGACAAACCCTGGTTCACCTACCTGTGCCCGGGTGCCGGTCATGCCCCGCACCATGTGTTCAAAGAGTGGGCCGACCGGTATGCCGGGCGGTTCGACATGGGCTACGAGGCCTACCGCGACATCGTGCTGGAAAACCAGAAGCGGCTGGGCATCGTGCCGCCTGACACCGAGTTGTCGCCGGTCAACCCGTACGCGGATGTCTTGGGTCCCAACGGCCAACCGTGGCCCGCGCAGGACACCGTGCGGCCGTGGGACACCTTGAGCGACGACGAGAAAAGGCTCTTCGCCCGGATGGCGGAGGTGTTCGCCGGGTTCCTGTCCTACACCGACGCCCAGATCGGCCGGATCCTGGACTTCCTGGAAGAGACCGGACAGCTCGACAACACGATCATCGTGGTGATCTCCGACAACGGTGCCAGCGGTGAGGGCGGTCCGAACGGTTCGGTCAACGAAACCAAGTTCTTCAACGGCTACATCGACAGTGCCGAGGAGGGGCTGAAGTTCATCGACCGGCTGGGCTCACCGGAGACCTACAACCACTACCCGATCGGCTGGGCCCTGGCGTTCAACACGCCCTACAAACTGTTCAAGCGCTACGCCTCCCACGAGGGTGGGATCGCCGACACCGCGATCATCTCCTGGCCCAACGGGATCGGTGCGCATGGTGCGGTTCGCGACAACTACGTCAACGTCTGTGACATCACCCCCACGGTGTACGACCTGCTCGGGATCACCCCGCCGGCAAGTGTGCGGGGTGTACCGCAGAAGCCGCTGGACGGCGTGAGTTTCAAAGTGGCACTGGATGATCCGGATGCGCCGACGGGCAAGGAGGCCCAGTTCTACACCATGCTCGGAACCCGTGGAATTTGGCACAAAGGCTGGTTCGCCAACACCGTGCACGCCGCCACGCCTTCGGGCTGGTCACATTTCGACGCCGACCGCTGGGAGCTGTTCCACATCGCGGCCGACCGCAGCCAGTGCCATGATCTGGCCGCCGAACACCCGGACAAACTCGCCGAGCTCACGGCGCTGTGGTTCAGCGAGGCCGAGAAGTACAACGGTCTGCCGCTGGCCGACCTCAACATCCTGGAGACCATGGCGCGGTGGCGGCCGTACCTGGCTCGCGAGCGAACCAGCTACACCTACTATCCCCACACCGCCGAGGTGGGACTCGGTGCCGCGGCCGAACTGCGCGGGCAATCGTTCACCGTGCTCTGCGAAGTCAGCGTGGACGACGCCGACGCCGAGGGGGTGTTGTTCAAGCAGGGCGGCGCCCACGGTGGTCACGTGTTGTTCATCGCCGACGGACGGCTGCACTACGTCTACAACTTCCTCGGCGAACACGAGCAGCTGCTGGTCTCACCGGACCCGGTTCCGTTGGGGCGGCACATCTTCGGTGTGCAGTACCGGCGGACCGACACAGTCGAGGGCAGTCACACCCCGCTCGGTGACACCACGATGTTCGTCGACGACACAGCGGTGGCCGAGCTGGCGGAAATGCAGACCCATCCGGGAATGTTCGCGCTCGCCGGCGGTGGCATCTGCATCGGCCGCAACCCGGGATCTGCGGTGTCCCAACATTATCGGGCCCCGTTCGCATTCACCGGCGGCACCATCGCGAAGGTCACCGTCGACCTGTCCGGTGAGCCCTACCAGGACCTCGAGCGCGATCTCGCCGCCGCCTTCGCCAAGGACTGAGCGGCCGCGACTAGCCTCGGATTCGTGTTCACCGAACTCGTCGAACTACCGGGCGGGTCCTTTCGCATGGGCTCGACGGCGTTCTACCCCGAGGAAGTTCCGGTGCACACCGCCACCGTCGGCGCCTTCGCGATAGAGCGCCACCCCGTCACCACCGCGCAGTTCGGTGAGTTCGTCGAGGCCACCGGGTACGTCACGGTCGCCGAGCGGCCGATGGACCCGGCGCTGTACCCCGGCGTGGACGAGGCCGATCTGGCCCCCGGGGCCTTGGTGTTCGTCCCCACCGACGGCCCGGTCGACCTGCGGGACTGGCGGCAATGGTGGGACTGGGCGCCCGGGGCCAACTGGCGTCATCCCTTCGGCCCGGACCGCGAGCCGGCGGCCCCCGACCATCCCGTCGTCCAGGTGGCCTACCCGGACGCGGCGGCGTACGCGGCCTGGGCCGGACGGCGGCTGCCCACCGAAGCCGAATGGGAGTACGCCGCGCGCGGGGGAGTGGACGGCACCTACGCCTGGGGCGACGACGCGAACCCGGGTGGGCGCGTGATGGCCAACACCTGGCAGGGCCACTTCCCGTACCGCAACGACGGCGCGCTGGGCTGGCGCGGCACCTCGCCGGTCGGCAGTTTCCCGCCCAACGCCTTCGGTCTCGCCGACATGATCGGCAATGTGTGGGAGTGGACCACCACGCGGTTCACCGCGCACCATCAACCGGATGCCGACGCGCCGGCCTGCTGTCCGGCAGCCGACCCTGATCCGATGGTGAACCAGGTGCTCAAGGGTGGTTCGCACCTGTGCGCGCCGGAGTACTGCCACCGGTACCGTCCGGCGGCGCGCTCCCCGCAGTCACAGGACAGCTCGACGACCCATATCGGGTTTCGCTGCGTGGCAGAGGTGAAGTCGGCGGGGCAGTAGCCCCGAGGGTGCACACAGATCGCCGTCGGTGGGAAAAGTACGATCTCACCGCACGCTCACCGCACGTTCGTGGGAAAAGCGCCACGATTTGGTGCATTCGCCGTGCTCACCTACTATGTAGGGGTTGCCTTGGGCAGACCTCGGCTGACTGCTGTTTAAGAGTCAGCCCCGCGTGCCCTTCGGAAACAAAGACCGCGCACGTCCAGGTCGGTATCTGGCGTGCATACAAAACCAGGTCAGGAGATCGAGTGATTCAGCAGGAATCGCGGTTGAAGGTCGCCGACAACACGGGCGCCAAGGAGATCTTGTGCATCCGTGTGCTCGGTGGCTCATCGCGACGCTACGCCGGCATCGGTGATGTCATCGTCGCGACCGTCAAGGACGCCATCCCCGGCGGCAACGTCAAGCGCGGCGACGTCGTCAAGGCCGTCGTGGTGCGCACCGTCAAGGAGCGCCGTCGCGCCGACGGCAGCTACATCAAGTTCGACGAGAACGCCGCCGTCATCATCAAGAACGACAACGACCCGCGCGGCACCCGCATCTTCGGGCCCGTCGGCCGCGAACTGCGCGAGAAGAAGTTCATGAAGATCGTCTCGCTGGCTCCGGAGGTTTTGTAAATGAAGGTCCACAAGGGCGACACCGTGCTGGTGGTCTCGGGTAAGGACAAGGGCGCCAAGGGCAAGGTCATCGAGGCCTACCCGACCCGCGACAAGGTCCTCGTCGAGGGCGTCAACCGGATCAAGAAGCACACCGCGCAGTCGCAGAACGAGCGCGGCGCATCCTCGGGCGGCATCGTCACCCAGGAGGCCGCGATCCACGTGTCCAACGTGATGGTCGTCGACTCCGACGGCAAGCCGACCCGCGTGGGTTACCGCGTCGATGAGGAGACCGGCAAGAAGGTCCGCATCGCCAAGACCAATGGCAAGGACATCTGATGACTGCACCAGAGAAGGTTCAGCCCCGGCTGAAGCAGCGCTACCGCGAAGAGATCCGGGATGCGCTCAACAAGCAGTTCGAGTTCGACAACGTCATGCAGATCCCCGGCGTGGTCAAGGTCGTCGTCAACATGGGTGTCGGTGACGCCGCCCGCGACGCCAAGCTGATCAACGGTGCGGTCAACGACCTGCAGCTGATCACCGGCCAGAAGCCGGAGATCCGCAAGGCCCGCAAGTCCATCGCCCAGTTCAAGCTGCGTGAGGGCATGCCCATCGGCGCGCGCGTCACCCTGCGTGGTGACCGGATGTGGGAGTTCCTGGACCGGCTGATCTCCATCGCGCTGCCCCGTATCCGCGACTTCCGCGGCCTGAACGGCAAGCAGTTCGACGGCACCGGCAACTACACCTTCGGCCTCAACGAGCAGTCGATGTTCCATGAGATCGACGTGGACTCCATCGACCGCCCCCGCGGCATGGACATCACCGTCGTCACCTCGGCGACCAACGACGACGAAGGCCGTGCGCTGCTGAAGGCGCTGGGCTTCCCCTTCAAGGAGAACTGAGCACATGGCAAAGAAGGCGTTGATCCACAAGGCCAACAAGAAGCCCAAGTTCGCGGTCCGCGCGTACACGCGGTGCAACAAGTGCGGTCGCCCGCACTCGGTTTACCGCAAGTTCGGGCTGTGCCGTATCTGCCTGCGCGAGATGGCGCACGCCGGTGAACTGCCCGGCGTGCAGAAGTCCAGCTGGTAACAGACCCCCAACAACAGGTTGCGGAAGGCCTCCCCTCAAAAACTGGGGGACGGGGAACCGCCGCGAGGAAGGTGAGCCGGTTGTCATGACGATGACTGACCCGATCGCAGACTTCTTGACACGTCTGCGCAACGCCAATTCGGCGTATCACGATGAGGTGACTCTGCCCCACTCGAAGATCAAGGCGAACATCGCCGAGATCCTCAAGAAAGAGGGCTACATCAACGACTACCGCACCGAGGATGCTCGCGTCGGCAAGTCCCTGGTGGTCTCGCTCAAGTACGGCCCCAGCCGTGAGCGCAGCATCGCCGGCCTGCGCCGGGTGTCCAAGCCCGGCCTGCGGGTCTACGCAAAATCCACCAACCTGCCTCGGGTGCTCGGCGGCCTGGGCGTGGCGATCATCTCCACGTCCTCGGGCCTGCTCACCGACCGCCAGGCAGCACGACAGGGCGTGGGCGGCGAAGTCCTCGCTTACGTCTGGTAGGGGGCAGCAGAACATGTCGCGTATTGGTAAGCAGCCGGTCCCGGTTCCCGCCGGGGTCGATGTGACGATCGACGGCCGCAACGTCTCGGTCAAGGGCCCCAAGGGCACCCTGACCCTCGACGTTGCCGAGCCGATCACCGTCGAGCGCAACGACGACGGCGCCATCGTGGTCAGCCGTCCTGACGACGAGCGGCGCAGCCGCTCCCTGCACGGGCTCTCCCGCACCCTGGTGGCCAACCTGGTCACCGGTGTCACCGAGGGCTACACCCGCAAGATGGAGATCTTCGGCGTCGGCTACCGCGTCGCACTCAAGGGCACCAACCTGGAGTTCGCACTCGGCTACAGCCACCCCGTGGTGATCGAGGCGCCCGAAGGCATCACCTTCGCCGTCGAGACGCCCACCAAGTTCTCCATCTCCGGTATCGACAAGCAGAAGGTCGGTCAGATCTCCGCGGTCATCCGCCGCCTGCGCCGTCCCGACCCCTACAAGGGCAAGGGCGTGCGTTACGAGGGTGAGCAGATCCGCCGCAAGGTCGGAAAGACAGGTAAGTAACCATGGCTACCAAAGCAGAAGGTACGGCAGCCGCCCGTAAGCCGGTGGGGCAGAACATCTCCGAGACCCGCCGCAACGCCCGGCTGCGTCGCCACGCCCGGCTGCGCAAGAAGGTCTCCGGCACCGCGGCGACCCCGCGTCTGGTGGTCAACCGGTCGGCTCGGCACATCCACGTCCAGCTCGTCGACGACCTGCAGGGCGTCACGCTGGCGGCGGCCAGCTCGATCGAGGCCGACGTGCGCGCCGTCGAAGGTGACAAGAAGGCGCACAGCGTTCGGGTCGGTCAGCTGATCGCCGAGCGCGCCAAGGCCGCCGGCGTCGAGACCGTGGTGTTCGACCGTGGTGGCTACACCTATGGCGGCCGGATCGCCGCGCTGGCCGATGCCGCGCGCGAGGGCGGGCTGAAATTCTGATGATGGTCAACGAGAGGACTGCATGATGGCCGAGCAGGCAGGAGCCGCTCCGGCGCAGGAGAACCGTGGCGGCCGTGGTCGTCGCGACGACCGCGGTGGCCGTGGCGGCCGCGACAGCGGCGAGAAGAGCAACTACATCGAGCGCGTGGTGTCGATCAACCGCGTCTCCAAGGTGGTCAAGGGTGGTCGGCGTTTCAGCTTCACCGCGCTGGTCATCGTCGGTGACGGGCACGGCATGGTCGGCGTCGGCTACGGCAAGGCCAAGGAAGTTCCGGCCGCCATCGCCAAGGGCGTCGAGGAGGCCCGCAAGGGCTTCTTCCGGGTTCCGCTGATCGGCGGCACCATCGTCCACCCGGTGCAGGGCGAAGCCGCTGCCGGTGTGGTGATGCTGCGTCCGGCCAGCCCCGGTACCGGTGTGATCGCCGGCGGTGCGGCCCGCGCGGTGCTGGAATGCGCCGGCGTGCACGACATCCTGGCCAAGTCGCTGGGCAGTGACAACGCGATCAACGTGGTGCACGCCACCGTTGCCGCGCTGAAGATGCTGCAGCGGCCGGAGGAAGTGGCGGCCCGTCGCGGTCTGCCGCTGGAGGACGTGGCGCCGGCCGGCATGCTCAGGGCCCGGCGCGAGAGCGAAGCGCTGGCTGCCGCAGCAGCGCGTGAGGGATCGGCATAACCATGGCAGAGCTCAAGATCACCCAGGTGCGTGGCACCATCGGTGCACGCTGGAAGCAGCGCGAAAGCCTGCGGACGCTGGGGCTGAAGAAGATTCGTCAGTCCGTGGTGCGTGAGGACAACGCTCAGACGCGTGGCCTCATCCGGACTGTTCATCACCTCGTCGAGGTTGAGGAAGTCAAATGAGTGTTATCAAGCTTCACGACCTGAAGCCCGCCCCCGGGGAGAAGACCGCCAAGACCCGCGTCGGTCGTGGTGAGGGCTCCAAGGGTAAGACTGCCGGTCGTGGTACCAAGGGCACCAAGGCCCGCAAGAACGTCCCCGTGATGTTCGAGGGTGGCCAGATGCCGATCCACATGCGGCTGCCGAAGCTCAAGGGCTTCAAGAACCGCTTCCGGACCGAGTATGAGGTCGTCAACGTCGGCGACATCAACAAGGCGTTCCCGGAGGGTGGCACCGTTGGTGTCGAGGAACTCGTCGCCAAGGGCCTGGTTCGCAAGAACAGCCTGGTGAAGGTTCTCGGTGACGGCAAGCTGGCCGTCAAGGTCGACGTGACCGCCAACAAGTTCAGTGGTAGCGCCCGTGAGGCGATCACCGCTGCCGGCGGTTCGGCCACCGAGCTGTAATTGGCGGCTCGCCGCCGTGCTGTAATTTCTTTCTGCGCGAGCAGACACAGATGTCCCCGCACGCCCGGCGTGTCGGGGACATTTGCGTCTGCTCGCCAGTCTCAGGCGATCGGTAGGCTCGGAATCATGTTCGCCTTCCTCCCAGGACTTCCCGGCCAGGACGATCTCAAGGCGTTGGTGCGGCGCGTCGACACCGCCCGTCACAACGGCGTGCCCAGCGGCTGTGTGCTCGAGCTCGATCTGCTCTCCATCCCGCCGGAAACCGCGGGCTTCGGCCCGCTCGCGATGATCGCCGGCGGGGGCCGTCCGATGACGTTGCGCCACGCCGTCGCCGCGATCCACCGCGCCGCCGAGGACGATCGGGTCGCCGGTCTGATCGCCCGGGTGCAGCTGCCGGCCGCCGCGCCCGGTCCGGTTCAGGAACTACGCGAGGCCATCACGGCGTTCGGCGCCGTCAAGCCGACGGTGGCCTGGGCCGAGACCTACCCGGGCACGCTGTCCTACTACCTGGCCTCGGCCTTCCGCGAAGTGTGGATGCAGCCGTCGGGAACCGTCGGTCTGATCGGCTTCGCCACCAGCGCGATGTTTCTGCGCGACGCTTTGGACAAGGTGGGCATCGAGGCGCAGTTCGTCACTCGAGGCGAATACAAATCGGCGGCAAACGTTTTCACCGAAGGCCGGTACACCGAAGCGCAACGCGAGGCCGACGGTCGGATGATCGAAAGCCTGCAATCGCAGGTCTGGCACGCCATCGCCGAATCGCGGAACCTGACCATCGAGGCGCTCGACGGGCTGGCCGACAGCGCGCCGGTGTTGCGTGACGCGGCGGTCAGCGCCGGGTTGATCGACCGCATCGGCTTCCGCGACGAGGCCTACTCGCGGATCGGGGAGCTGTCCGGCGGCCCGACCGAGGTGGGTGCCGACGCCGACAGCCACCCCGAAGCCCCACCGCGGCTTTATCTTTCGCGTTACGCACGCACAGCGCCCAAGGTTCCGACGCCGCAGATACCCGGCCGCAAGGCCAAGCCCACCGTCGCGGTGGTGACATTGCACGGCCCCATCGTCAGCGGCCGCGGTGGGCCACAGGTGCTGCCGCTGGGGAACTCGAGCGCCGGCGGGGACACGATCGCCGCGGCGCTGCGGGAGGCCGCGGCCGACGATGACGTATCGGCGATCGTGTTGCGGGTCGACAGCCCCGGCGGGTCGGTGACCGGATCCGAAACCATTTGGCGAGAAGTGGTTCGGGCCCGGGAGCGGGGCAAGCCCGTGGTGGCGTCGATGGGCGCGGTGGCGGCCTCGGGCGGCTATTACGTGTCGATGGCGGCCGACGAGATCGTGGCCAATCCCGGCACCCTCACCGGATCCATCGGTGTGATCACCGGCAAACTGGTGTCGCGTGAGCTCAAGGACAAACTCGGGGTCGGCACAGATTCGTTGCGTACCAACGCCAATGCCGACGCCTGGTCCTCGAATGCGCCGTTCACCGACGAACAGCAGGCCAACATCGAAGCCGAGACCGGCCTGATGTACACCGATTTCGTCGAGCGGGTGGCGCAAGGGCGCAACCTCACCGTCGAGCAAGTCGAGGAGGTGGCCCGCGGCCGCGTGTGGACCGGGTCGGACGCCAAGGACCGCGGCCTCGTCGACGAACTCGGTGGCCTGCGCACCGCGATCACCCGGGCCAAGGTGCTGGCCGGGCTGGACCCGGACACCAAGGTGCGGGTTCTCAGCTATCCCGGCTCGTCCTGGCTGGACATGCTGCGGCCCAAACCTTCGTCACAGCCCGCGGCGGCATCGTTGCCGCAGGCCGTGGGGGTGATGGTGGGACGGTCGGTCGTGGGCATCCTCGATCAGGCCGAACGCAGCATGACCGGGGTCAATGCCCTCTGGCTGGGCGAACACCGGTTCTGACCCGGACCCGCCGAGGACGGGGGAGATTCGCATCAGACCGTGCGGCGCGGTAACGTCGGCTGCGGAGCAGAAGGTAGCCAATCAAACTACGGTCTGGCCCTGCGGTGTTGATCTTCATCAGCCGACGTCGAGGTATGTGGCGGGAGCAGTGTCGTCAGGCACGAGGAGGTCCCGTGGGCACCGCGCACTCGGACGGCACGAACGACACATCGGATCCATCGGAATCGCCCGACCAGTCCGCGGTGGAGGACACTCCCCCCGAAGTGCAGCGGCGTGCCGTCGCCGCATCCGCGATCGGCAACGCCACCGAATGGTTTGACTACGGCATCTACGCCTACGGCGTGAGCTATATATCCGCGGCCATCTTCCCCGGCAGTGCCGAGCACGCGACACTGCTGGCTCTGATGACGTTCGCGGTGTCCTTCCTGGTCCGGCCTCTCGGCGGGTTCGTCTGGGGTCCGCTGGGGGACCGGATCGGCCGCAAACAGGTGCTGGCCATCACGATTCTGTTGATGGCCGGCTCCACCCTGTGCGTGGGGCTGGTGCCGACGTATGCGTCGATCGGGATCTGGGCACCGGTGCTGATGGTGCTGCTGCGGATGGTGCAGGGCTTCTCCACCGGTGGCGAGTACGGCGGTGCCGCGACCTTCATGGCCGAGTACGCACCCTCGCGTCGGCGCGGATTCCTCGGCAGTTTCCTGGAATTCGGCACGCTGGCCGGATTCTCTCTGGGCGCGCTGATGATGTTGAGCTTCTCGCTGATCCTCAGCGAGGACCAGATGGGTTCGTGGGGTTGGCGTTTGCCGTTCCTGGTGGCTGCTCCGCTGGGGCTCATCGGGGTTTACCTGCGCACCCGGCTGTCGGAGACCCCGGTGTTCCAGGAACATTCCGAGGCCGAGGAGGCGGCTCCCGAGCAATCCTCCTCCGGCGGGCTCAAGGAACTGTTGTCCCAATACTGGGGCCCGGTGCTGCGGCTGGGCGGCCTGGTGGTGGCACTCAACGTGGTGAACTACACGCTGCTGACCTACATGCCCACGTATCTGAAGAGCACCATCGGACTGTCCACCGACATGTCGTTGGTGGTGCCGATCATCGGGATGCTGGCGATGATGCTGTTCGTACCGTTCGCCGGACACATCTCGGATCGGGTTGGGCGCAAACCGATGTGGTGGTTCTCGCTGATCGGTCTGTTCATCGCGGGTGTGCCGATGTTCCTGCTGATGGGCGCCAGCCCGCTCGGCGCGGTGATCGGCTACGCGGTGCTCGGGCTGCTGTACGTCCCGCAGTTGGCCACCATCTCGGCCACCTTCCCGGCCATGTTCCCGACCCAGGTCCGATACGCCGGCTTCGCGATCGCCTACAACGTGTCCACGTCGATATTCGGCGGCACCGCACCGGCCGTCAACGACTGGCTGGTCAACCTCACCGGCGACAACCTGGTGCCCGCCTACTACATGATGCTGGCGTGCGTGATCGGCGCTGTGGCGCTGGTCAAAATCCCTGAGACCGCGCGGTGTCCGATCAGCGGCACCGAGATCCCCGGGACACCGGAGGCACCCCCGGCCCTCGAGTACGACGCGGAAGCCGATCCCACGGGCCGGGCGGCCTGAGGCTCAGGGCAGGGTGCCACTGACGTAGACGATTTCGCCCATCGGATCGTCGTCGTCATGGTCCGGCGCGGCCAGGCCGTGGCGGGCGAACAGTTCGGAGCGCGGCACGCCGTTCATCTGCCAGCCCTTGGCGTTGAGGTAATCGGCGGCCGAATGCCGTTCGCCGTGGTAGACCAGCGAAGGCATGTCCATGTCGAGGCCGATCTGGCTGAACGTGGCCGTGGCGGCCCGCGCCTTGTCCGGATCGAAATCCTTGATCCCGGGCACGAATTCGGTTGCCACCGCACTGCCGGGGGCGCTGAGCGCGGCGATGTTGTCGAAGAGCCGGTCCTGGGCCTCCGGCGGTAGATAGATCAGCAGCCCCTCGGCGCACCACGCGGTCGGTACGTCCGGATCGAAGCCTGCCGCGCGCAACGCGGACGGCCAGTCGTCGCGCAGATCGATCGGCACGGTCCGCCGTTGCGCGGTCGGCTCGGCTCCCAGATCGGCCAAGGTGCGGGTCTTGAACTCGATCACCTCGGGCTGGTCGATTTCGTAGACCACGGTGCCGTCCGGCCACGGCAGCCGGTAGGCGCGCGAGTCCAGGCCGGACGCCAGGATCACCGCCTGCCGGATGCCCGCCTTGCCCGCGGCTCCGGTGGAATTGCCGCCTACGGCGGCGGCGGTGGAATTGCCGCCTACGGCGGCGGCGGTGGAATTGCCGCCTACGGCGGCGGTGAAGAAGTCGTCGAAAAACCGGGTGCGCACGGCCATTTCGTCGATGTTGGCGCGGGCCTTCTCGGCGGCGTCCGGTGACAGCTGGGCCAGGGCTTCGAAATCAAGTTCACCGTCGACCATCTTGGTGAACGCCTCGATGCCCACCGCGCGCACCAGCGGCGCGGCAAACGGATCGTCGATCAGGCCGTGGTCGTCGCGGCTGGCGATCGCCCTGCCGGTCGCCACGAGCGTCGCGGTCGCCCCGACGTTGGAGGCCAGATCCCAGCTGTCTCCGTCACTGCGTGCCATCGCGGGCCTCCTGGTCGTCTAGTTCGCCGGTTTCAGGACTGCTGAAAGATAACCCGAATCGCCGGCCATATCGGCCAGCTCGTCGGGGAAGTCGAAACCATGAGCCGCGTAGGCCGAGCGGGTGGGTTGCACCGTCACGTCCCAGCCCCGCGCGGCGAGATAGTCGCGTGCGGTGGTCCGCTCGCCCGAATAGAACAGGTCCATCAGGTCCACGTCGGAGCCGACCTTCTTGGACCACTCGCTGACCCGCTGCGACCAGTTCTCGGTGAGCGTCTTGACGTCCATGTGTTCGGTGCCCAGCCGGCTTCCCGGGGCACTGAGCGCGGTGATGTTGTCGAACAACCGGTCCTGCGCCTCTGGCGGCAGATAGATCAGCAGTCCTTCGGCAATCCAGACGGTCGGAGTCGACGGGTCGAAACCGTTGGCCCGCAAGGCCGTCGGCCAGTCGTCCCGTAGGTCGACCGGCACGGTGTGATGCGTCGCGGCCGGCTCGGCCCCGAGCTCGGCCAGCGTGCGTGTCTTGAATTCCAGCACGGCCGGCTGGTCCACCTCGAACACCACAGTGTCGGCGGGCCAATCCAACCGGTAGGCGCGGGTATCCAGGCCCGAGGCCAGGATCACCGCCTGCCGAATTCCGGCGGCGGACCGGAAGATGTCGTCGAAAAACCTGGTGCGCACCGCGATCTGCTCACACATCCGCTGCCGGTCCAGCATCAGATCGCCCTCGACGCACACCTCGCCGTCGGCGAGCCGGATGCTGTGTTCGAGGCCGACGGCCCGGACCAACGCGTCGGCATACGGGTCGTTGATGAGCGGATCGGGTTGCTTGGTTGCCAACGCCCGTGAGGCCGCGACACCGGTCGCGGTTGCGCCGACGCTGGTGGCCAGATCCCAGGTGTCACCTTCGGTGCGTGCCATGTCTTGCTCCTAATCTCGAATAGCGGTGACCGCTAATGAATGACTTTGCGACGCAGCGGCTTCCCCGGTGGGGAAGGGGCGTCCGTATTCGGCGAACACCTCCGGGCGCGGCCGCGCGGTCACCGACCACCCGCCGGCGGTGAGGTACTCGACCACCGAGTTGCGTTCGCCGTCGTACCAGAGGTTGGCCAAGTCGAGATCCAGACCGTGCTCACGCCACTGGTCGCTCATCGCCCGGCCGCGGTCGCGCAGCGCAGCCGAGATGTCGGGATGAAACTCCGTGGCCAGCCGGCTGCCCGGGGCGCTGAGCGCGGTGATGTTGTCGAACAACCGGTCCTGGGCGTCGGGAGGCAGGTAGGCCAGCAGGCCCTCCGCGCTCCAGGCGCTGGGCGCGCCCGGGTCGAACCCCGCGTCACGCAGCGCCGCGGGCCAGTCCTCCCGAAGATCGACGGCGACGGTGCGGCGTTCCGCCGCGGGGGCGGCACCGATCCGGGCCATGGCCGCGGATTTGGCGCCGAGCACCTGAGGCTGGTCGATCTCGTACACCACGGTGCCGTCTGGCCACGGCAACCGGTAGGCGCGGGCGTCCAGGCCCGAGGCCAGGATCACCGCCTGGCGGATACCGGCCTCGCCCGCCGAGGCGAAGAAGTCGTCGAAGAACCTCGTCCGGACCGCCATCACCCCGATCATCAGCTGCGCGCCCTCGGCCAGTTCGCCGACGAGTTCAATCTCACCGTCGACGAGCTTGGTGAAGAACTCGACTCCCACCGCACGCACCAACGCCGCGGCAAAGGGATCGCGGATCAGCGGATCGGGTTCGGCGCTCGCGATCGCGCGGGCCGCGGCCACCATCGTCGCCGTGGCGCCCACGCTCGAGGCCAAATCCCAGGTGTCGGCGTCCGAACGTGCCATTGCCTGGGTGCTCCTTACTTCTCGGCGCTGATGTAGAGCACCGACGCCGCGTGGGCCTCGTCCTCGACCGGGGGCAGGCCGGTGCGGATCAGCAGATCGTTCGAGGAGATGCCGGTCGCGTTCCAGGCATGCCCTTGCAGATAGGTCAGTACGTCAGCGCGGTCGCCCAGGAAGATCAGCTCGTTGAGGTCGATGTCGAGGCCGTGGGCGCGCCAGCGGTCGGTGAATTCCTGCATCCGGGCCCGGATGGTCTCCTCGTCGTTGGTCTCGGTGGCGGGCACGCCCTCGACGCCGAGGCGGCTGCCGGGTGCACTGAGCGCGGTGATCTGATCGAGCAGCCGATCCTGGGCGTCGGCCGGCAGATAACCCAGCAACCCCTCGGCGATCCAGGCCGTCGGCGCCGACGGGTCGAAGCCGGCCTCGGCCAGCGCCGCGGGCCAGTCGAACCGCAGGTCGACGGCGACAGTGCGCCGGTCGGTCGTCGGGACGGCGCCGAGCTCGGCCATGCTCTCGGTCTTGAACGCCGTCACCTCGGGCTGGTCGATCTCGTAGACGACGGTGCCGTCCGGCCACGGCAGCCGGTATGCCCGCGAGTCCAGTCCGGCCGCGAGGATGACCGCCTGCCGGATTCCGGAGCGGCCCGCGGCCAGAAAGAAGTCGTCGAAGAAACGGGTGCGCGCCGCCATGCCGTTGGCGAACCGGATCAGGCCGGTCGCCGCCTCTTCGTCGAGGCCCTCGGTGGTGAAGTTCTCGTCGACCAGCTTGGTGAAGAACTCCATGCCGACGGCGCGGACCAGGGGAGCGGCGAACGGGTCGTCGATCACCGGATCGTCGGCGTTGGTGGCCATCGCGCGGGCAGCCGCGACCATCGTCGCCGTGGCGCCCACGCTGGAGGCCAGATCCCAGGTGTCGTCAGCCGTACGGGCCATGAATTCCCCTTAATTCAGTCGAAAGCTCAGTGCAGATGATGTGTTAGTTAGGTGGCATAACCAGCTGGCGCCGACTGTACGCCGCAAAACTGAAGAGAGCCTTAGTCTCGGATCGGGCTGATCGATGCGGGTGCATGCACGGTCCACCCCGGCGCGACTGTTACTCTCGTAGACTGATTTGGCGGCTGAGTCCGCAGGCTGCGCGCCTGCAGGGCGGCCGTACATGACTTTGACCAAGACGCTGGCACCCACCAGCCCCATTTGGCACGCCGCGCTGAGAGGTCGGCTGCGCAGGAGGAAGAGTGCTTTCGGCTTTCATCTCGTCGCTGCGAACGGCCGACCTCAGACGCAAGATTCTGTTCACGCTCGCAATGGTGATCCTGTACCGGGTCGGGGCCACCCTCCCGTCTCCGGGGGTCAACTACCCGAACGTCCAGAAATGCATCGAGCAGGTCAGTGGTGGCGATTCGGCACAGGTCTACTCCCTGATCAACCTGTTCTCCGGTGGCGCCCTGCTGCAGTTGAGCGTGTTCGCGGTCGGCGTCATGCCCTACATCACCGCCAGCATCATCGTGCAGCTGCTGACGGTGGTCATCCCGCGCTTCGAGCAGCTGCGTAAAGAGGGTCAGGCCGGCCAGGCCAAGATGACCCAGTACACCCGTTACCTCGCCATCGCACTGGCGATCCTGCAGGGCACCAGCATCGTGGCGCTGGCCGCCAACGGCGGACTCATGCAGGGCTGCAGCCTCGACGTCATCCAGGACAGCTCGATCTTCGGTCTGATCGTCATCGTGCTGGTGATGACCGCAGGCGCGGCGCTGGTGATGTGGATGGGTGAGCTGGTCACCGAGCGCGGCATCGGCAACGGCATGTCGCTGCTGATCTTCGCCGGCATCGCCGCCCGCATCCCGGCTGAGGGCCAGATGATCCTGGAGTCTCGCGGCGGGCTGGTGTTCGCCCTGGTCTGCGGTGCCGCGCTGCTGATCCTCGCCGGTGTCACGTTCGTCGAGCAGGGCCAGCGCCGTATCCCGGTGCAGTACGCCAAGCGCATGGTGGGCCGCAAGATGTACGGTGGCACGTCGACCTATCTGCCGCTGAAGGTCAACCAGGCCGGCGTCATCCCGGTGATCTTCGCGTCGTCGCTGATCTACATCCCGATGCTGGTCACCCAATTGATCCGCAGCGGCAGCTCCAACCCGGGCACCGGCTGGTGGGACACGTTCGTGGCCGACCACCTGACCAACCCGGCCGACGGGGTCTACATCGCCGTCTACTTCGGTCTGATCATCTTCTTCACGTACTTCTATGTGTCGATCACGTTCAACCCCGACGAGCGTGCCGACGAGATGAAGAAGTTCGGCGGGTTCATCCCGGGCATCCGCCCCGGAAAACCGACCGCCGACTACCTGCGGTTCGTGCTGAGCCGGATCACCCTGCCGGGTTCGATCTACCTCGGCGTGATCGCTGTCCTGCCGAACGTCTTCCTGCAAATGGGCAGCGGGGCGACGCTACAAAATCTGCCATTTGGCGGTGTTGCGGTTCTCATCATGATCGGTGTCGGCTTGGACACCGTCAAACAAATCGAGAGCCAGCTCATGCAACGTAACTACGAAGGGTTCCTCAAGTGAGAGTCGTTCTACTCGGACCGCCCGGTGCGGGCAAAGGCACGCAGGCAGAGAAGCTGTCCGAGAAGCTCGGCATCCCGCAGATCTCCACCGGCGACCTGTTCCGGAAGAACATCGGCGACGGCACCCCGCTGGGGCTGGAGGCCAAGCGCTACCTCGATGCCGGCAATCTCGTGCCCGCGGAGCTGACCAACCGGCTCGTCGAGGATCGAATCGACCAGGAGGACGCGGCGGCCGGCTTCATTCTCGACGGCTACCCGCGCTCCGTCGAGCAGGCCGGTGCACTCAAGGAGATGCTCGCCGCCCGCAACACCAAGCTGGACGCGGTGGTGGAGTTCCAGGTGTCCGAGGATGAGTTGCTGACCCGCCTGAAAGGGCGTGGCCGCGCCGACGACACCGACGAGGTGATCCGCAACCGGATGAAGGTCTACCGCGAAGAGACCGAGCCGCTGCTGGAGTACTACCGCGACGACCTGAAGACCGTGGATGCGGTGGGTGGCCTCGACGAGGTGTTCGCCCGCGCATTGCACGCACTGGGTAAGTGATCGGGTTGCCGGGGTTGCGCAAGCGCAAGGTTGTCGCGCAGCGCAGCGCCGGAGAGCTGGACGCGATGGCGGTGGCCGGGGCGCTGGTCGCCTCGGCCCTGCGTGCCGTGCAGGCGGCCGCCAAACCCGGGGTGTCCACGCTGGAGCTGGATCAGGTCGCCGAAGCCGTCATCCGCGACGGGGGCGGCACCCCGTCGTTCCTCGGCTATCACGGTTTCCCGGCCAGCATCTGCTCCTCCGTCAATGACCGTGTGGTGCACGGCATTCCGTCGGCCGGCGAGATCCTGGCCGCCGGTGACCTGGTGTCCATCGACTGCGGCGCGATCGTCGAGGGCTGGCACGGGGATTCGGCCGTGACGTTCGGCGTCGGTGCGCTGATCCCGGCCGACGAAGCGCTGTCGGCAGCTACCAAAGCGGCCATGGAGGCCGGCATCGCCGCGATGCTCCCCGGAAACCGGCTCACCGACGTCTCGCACGCCATCGAGGTCGAGACCCACGCGGCCGAGGCGCGCCACGATCGCAAGTACGGCATCGTCGACGGCTACGGTGGCCACGGCATCGGCCGGCAGATGCACATGGACCCGTTCCTGCCCAATGAAGGTGCACCCGGGCGCGGCCCGTACCTGGCGCCGGGCTCGGTGCTGGCGATCGAACCGATGCTCACCCTGGGCACCCGCGAGACCGTGATCCTCGACGACGAGTGGACCGTCGTCACCGCCGACGGCACCCGCGCCGCGCACTGGGAGCACACCGTCGCCGTCACCGAAGACGGCCCGCGCATCCTCACCAAGTAGGTTTGCCGGCAATTTCGCGCGGCGGCTCTGGCGCCGACCTCCTGGCAAAGGTTCTAATTGAACCGGATCACCGCCAACGTCGTATCACAGACGGAGGTTGGGAATGGACGATCCGGAGGCCGCGATGATGCGGGTGCTCTACGACGAACACGCCGGAGCGCTGTGGCGCTACGCCCTGCGGCTGACGGGTGATCGGGCCCGGGCCGAGGACGTGGTGCAGGAGACGCTGCTGCGGGCCTGGCGGCACCCTGAGGTCACCGCGGACGAGGCCCGATCGGCGCGCGCCTGGCTGTTCACCGTCGCCCGTAACATGATCATCGACGAACGCCGGAGTGCCCGGTTTCGCAACGAAACCGGGGTATCCGACCCCGAACAGGTGGCAGAACATTCCGGCGTCGCCGGCGCCCCCGACCAAGTGGATACCGCGTTGGATCGAATCTTGCTGACCACAGCCCTGAGCCAACTGTCCGACGATCACCGGGCGGTCATCCGCCGTGCCTACTACCAGGGCTGGACAACCGGCCAGATCGCCGAGGACCTGCACATACCGGAGGGCACCGTGAAATCACGGCTGCACTACGCGGTGCGCGCGCTACGACTCAACCTGCAAGAGATGGGGGTGACACGATGACGCAGTTCGGTGTGCCCCACATTCCTGATCCGGTGGAATCCGACCGGTACCGGACCTGGGATGCGGCCTACGTGCTGGGATCGCTGGACGGCGCTGAACGCCGTGAGTACGAGGCGCATCTGCAGGGGTGCGCGCAATGCCGTTCCGCAGTGGCGGAATTGAGCGGTATGCCCGCCCTGCTGGCCATGCTCGACCTCGACGACGTACGGGCGCTCGAGACCGACGAACCGGATCCGCCGCTGCGTCCCGAGGTGCTGGATTCCGTCCTGGCCAAGGTCCGTTGGCGGCGACGCCGGTTGCGCTGGGTGACCACGGCGGCCGTCGGCGTGGCAGCCGCTCTGCTGGCCGTCGGCGTCGTGATCGGTATCCGCCCCGAGGCGTTCGGCCTGCACAGCGGTGGCGAGCAGCAGAACGCGCAGATGATGACGATGTCCAAGATGTCGGATACGCCGATCAACGCCAGCATCGCCATGACCGGCTACTCCTGGGGCACCCGCATCGACATGGCGTGCAGTTACGGCAGCTGGGGCAAGCAGGACACACCGCCACAGAACCTGGGCATGGTGGTGATCGGCCGCGACGGCAGCCGCCACGAGGTGGCCACCTGGCTGGGATTGTCCGGGGCCACCGCGCTGCCCAGCGGCAACACCCAGATGCCGATGGCCGATATCGCTGCGGTGCAACTGGTTACGTCTCCCGACGGCACCGTGCTGCTGGAAAAGAAGCTCTGAATCCGTTTCCGTCGGTTTTCGGCGTTGGTTGAACCCAGAACGTCCGCGGGTCGTGTCACACGGCAGAACGCGGAAGTAGGTGACCAATGGCCAATCGGCACAGGGTCGTGGACCACATCGTCGACCATCTGGCGGCGACCGGAATCACGCACATCTTCGGTGTCGACGGCGCCAACATCGAAGACCTCTACGACGCGGCATACTTCTGTGACGGCATCACCGCGGTACTGGCCAAACACGAATTCTCCGCGGCGGCAATGGCTGACGGCTACAGCCGCAGCGGAGCCGGACTCGGTGTGGTGGCCGCGACTTCGGGCGGCGGCTGTCTCAACACTGTGCCGGGGTTGGCCGAATCGTTGGCCAGCCGGGTCCCGGTACTGGCGCTGATCGGACAGGCGCCGACGGTGCTCGACGGTCGAGGCGCGTTCCAGGACACCAGCGGGGACAACGGAAGCCTCGACGCGCGGGCCGTGTTCGCCGCGGTGTCGGTGTATTGCCGCCGGGTGCTGGATCCCGACGACATCCGTACCGCGTTGCCAGATGCGATCGCGGCCGCACGTACCGGCGGACCGGCGGTGTTGTTGCTGCCCAAAGACATTCAGCAAAAACTGCTCGACGAGTGGACAGGCCTGCAGGGCAACGAAATCCCTTCTTCGGTGGGTGGTTCCGATCTGAGCCGGCTCGAGCGGGCGCTGCGCGACGCCGACGGTCCGATCACGATCATCGCCGGTGAACAGGTGGCCCGTGACGATGCGCGTCCCGCCCTGGAATCACTGCGGACCGCACTGCGGGCCGCCGTGGCCACCGTGCCCGATGCCAAGGACGTGGTGGGCATCCCAGAACCCGGCTCGTCCATCGGATTGGGGGTGGCCGGGGTGATGGGCCATCCCGGGGTGTCCGCCACCGCGGCGCGCAGCGCGTTGTGCCTGCTGGTCGGCACCAGGATGCCGGTGACGGCCCGGGCCGGCCTCGACGACGTGTGGGCCGCCGTGCCGACCTACTCGATCGGCGCGCGGGAGCCCTACCTGCCGTGTCGCCACATCCACTCCGACGATCTACGAGCGTCGCTGATGCACCTGGCCCGCGCCGTGAGCCGGTCCGGCAGTCCTGCGCGGCGGGAACCAAATGCCTTCGCGGCCAGCGAGTTGCGACCACCGGACCATCACGGCCCGGGCATCCGGTACCGCGCCGCGATGACCGTCCTGGATGCGGCCCTGCCGCACGGCACCGACCTCGTGGTCGATGCGGGCAACATCGGCGCCGCGGCGATCCATTACCTACCGGTGCGGCGTGACGGCCGCTTCATGGTGGCGCTCGGCATGGGCGGCATGGGCTACAGCTTCGGGGCCGGCATCGGGATGACGTTTCACCGGGCCCACGATGACCGCAGGCGCACCGTGGTGATCGCCGGGGACGGCGCCTTCTTCATGCACGGCATGGAGATCCACACCGCAATCCAGTACCGGCTGCCGATCACCTTCCTGCTGTTCGACAACCACGCGCACGCCATGTGCGTCACCCGCGAGCAGGTGTTCTACGGCAACCGCTACTCCTACAACCGGTTCGGGCCGAGCCGGCTGGGTGCGGGGCTGGCCGCGATGTTCCCCGGACTGCCCGCCGTCGACGTCACCGAGATCGACCAGTTGCCCGAAGCGTTGCAGGTGGCATTGGCCGCCGACGGTCCCTCGGTGCTCAGCATCGAATGCTCGGCCGACGAGATCCCGCCGTTCGCCGCATTTCTCACCGAATCCGACCAACCCGCAGAGGAGAACAGGTGTCATGTCACTGCCCGCGCTTGAGGACATCACGGCCCATCGGGCCACCCGCGACCCGCTCGACGGGTTGATCCGGATCGAGACCTCACCCAAGGAGAAGGCCACGCCGATCATCATGGACATGATGCGGTCGGTCTATCCGCATGATCAGGTGTTCGGTCAATACTGCACGGTCAACGACTACATCGAATGCCCACCCGATGAGTTGTTCGACTATCTGTCCGACACCGGCTGTTTGGAGGAGTGGACCTACAGCTTGCGAGGATTCACCCAGACTGAACAGCCCGATTTATGGCTGGCCCACGACCGGCTCGGGGCCGGGCCGGCCGGGCCGGGCAGCGAGATCTACACCCGCACCGTGGCCCACCGCGATGCGCTGACCGTCGACTACCACTGTGCCTGGGATCAGGGCAAGCACCTGTGGATGATCTACCTGATGCGCATCGTCGACGCGCAGGTGGTCTTCGACAAGCCGGGATCGGTTGTGCTGTGGACCAATTGCCACCATCCGTTCTACGACGAGAACCCCTACCCCGAGACGGCGCCACCGGGACGGGGTGTCTGGGTCGGCGATTTCTGGGACATGTTCGGTCCCGGTCACCTGCTGGAGTTACGCAACCTCAAGGCGATCGCCGAATACCGCTACCGCAACGGCCTTCCGGTCACCCCGGCCTGGATGAGGTGAAACATGACGACCAACCCCGTCAGCCTCATCGACGTCTCCACCTATCTGCCCGGTGAGCCGATCGCTGCCGACTACTACGCCGGATTCGCCGAAACCGATGAGCTGGCCGAGCACATGATGTTCCGTGCGCCGCGGTTCCGCCATCACATCGGACCCGACGAAACCGCGATCGACATGGTGGAACAGGCGGCCGAAGGGGTGATCGAGCGTCACGGCGCCGACGTCGTCACCGGCGCCGACGTGCTGATCACACACACCCAGTTGCCCGATACGCCGTTCTACGGCAGCGGTGGAGGTATCGCGCACCGCCTCGGGATGAAGCCGAGCTGGGTGATCGACCTGCACAACGGCGGGTGCGCGGCATTCGTCCTCGCGCTGAAAGTCGCCCGTACACTGCTCAATTCGGGTGAGGGACACACCGCGGTGATCGCAATCGCGCAGAACGCGGCCGGGCAGATCTTCGACCAGCCCACGATCCGGCGTAAAGCTCAGGCCGCGGTCCCCGGCGACGGTGCGGCGGTGGGCCTGGTGACCCGCTCTGATGTGTCGCCCATCCTCGACGTGGAATGCCGTACCTACGGCGAGTACGCGGGGGAGATGACCATCGCCGTCGACCCGCCGCGCAAGTGGTGGCAACCGGGCCCGGGGGAGGGCTGCATCGGCTTCACCGAGAGCAAGATCACCAAGGTGCTGGCGCGGGGTAACCGGCAGGTTCCCGAGGTGTCCTACGCGGTCTGTGACCGGATCGGGATCGCGCCCAAAGACGTCGACCTGCTCGTCACGAACCAACCCAACCGGGTGTTCCTGCGGAACTGGCGGGAGGCGCTGGAACTGCCGGCCGACCGCCATGTCGACACCTTTGACGAGTGCGGAAATCTTTTCGCCGCAGGAATTCCCGTCAATCTGGATCGGGCGGTGACGGAGGGGCGGGTCAAGGCCGGCGACACCGTTCTGATGGCGGCGTTCGCCCACGCCGGTGATTTCGCGGGCGCCGCGGCGGTGCGGTGGGGCGGGCGCACGGCCGTCGGGGCCGACGCGAGGACCGCCTGATGGCGGCGCCCCGCACCGCGCTGCTCGACGCAGTGGGAGCATTGCCGCAGGCGGTCAACCCGCTGGCGTTGTCGCTCAACGAATGTCCCTTCCCGCCGCTGCCCGCGGTGCGCTCGGCGCTGCGCGCCTGCGATGGCGCGGCCAACCGGTATCCGGAGTTCCTGCCGCAGCGGTTGCGCTCGTTGATCGCCGATCATGACGGGATATCCGAAGAACAGGTGATCGTGGGTGCCGGTGCGACGGGCGTCATCATGCAGGTGCTGCATGCGGTGACGAGTCCTGGTGACACGATGGTGATGTCGGCGCCGACGTTCGACGGATATCCGATCTTCGCCCAGATGGCGCGATTGCAGACAGTGACGGTTCCGCTCGATGCGCACGGCCGTCACGATCTGCAGGCGATGGCCGGGGCCGCACGGCAAGCCCGGGTGGTGGTGGTCTGCCGCCCGCACAACCCGACCGGCACCATCGAGCCGGCACACGAGATCGAGCGGTTCCTGAGCCGGCTGCCCGCCGACACCGTCGTCGTGTTGGACGAGGCGTATGTGGAGTTCCTGTCCGCCGCGGACCGCATCGACGGCCCGAGCCTGGTCCGCCGGTTCGGCAATGTCGTGGTGGTGCGGACGTTTTCGAAGGCCTACGGGCTGGCCGGCCTGCGGATCGGCTACGGCTTCTGCGCCGCCGATCTCGGCCGATCGTTGTGGCGGATGCAGTTGCCGTTCGGCGTCGGCCTCAACGCGCAGGTCGCCGTCGCTGCCTCGTACGCTGCGGAACGCCAGCTGCGCCAACGGATCCGGATGATCACCGCGGAGCGGCGGCATCTCCAGATGCGGCTGCGTGCGGCGGGCGTGTACAACACCGACGCGCGGGCCAACTTCGTGTTCCTGCCCGGCCGGGCTACACCGTGGTCGTCGGTGTTCGACGGCAGCGGACTTCAACTACGCCATTACCCCGACGGCGGGGTACGGATCACCGTCGGATCACGGCAGTCCACCCGCGCGGTGCTCGATGCGGTGACGGCCGCACGCTGAGCGGAACCGATCGCGGCGTAACGGGTGGAATGCGCGGTACCCGCGCGGTGATGCGGTAAGAAGAGGCGTGACCTCACCACCGGACAAGCGGGACCCCATCGCGCAGGCCCGCGCGAACTGGGAGGCCGCCGGCTGGGGCGAGGTGGCCGGCGGCATGGTCGCGGTGACCTCGGTGATGCGGGCCCACCAGATCCTGCTGGCCCGGGTCGAGACCGCGTTGCGGCCCTACGATCTGAGCTTCTCCCGGTTCGAGCTGCTGCGGTTGCTGGCCTTCAGCCGGTCCGGCGCGCTGCCGATCACGAAGGCATCCGATCGGCTGCAGGTGCATGTCACCAGCGTCACCCACGCGATCCGCCGGCTGGAGGCCAACGGCCTGGTGGAGCGGATCCCGCATCCCACCGACGGGCGCACCACGCTGGTACGCATCACCGACCTCGGCCGCTCGACGGTGGAGGACGCCACCGTCACCCTCAACGAGCAGGTGTTCGCCGATGTCGGGATGTCGGAGGAACAATCCCAGGCCCTGGTGTCCTCGATCGAGACGTTGCGCCGACACTCCGGGGATTTCTGAAGCCTGGGCCGCCCGAGCGAACCCGCCTACTCTCGAAGTCAGGCGAGGGGAGTGAGATGAACGCCAAGCGACTCGGCGCGGCGCTGGGTGCCGTCGCGGTCATGCTGCTCGCGGCCTGCAGCACCACCACCACCGGCGTGGCCACCGCACCCGACGACGTTACGCCCTTCACCACGACATCGAAGGCGCCCAGCCGAACGAAGACCCCGACCACACGCGCAGCGCCGGGCGGTGGTTCGGCGTCGTTACCGCCCGCGGCGTATGCCGAGGTTCGTGCCGCCGGAATCGAAGGGTCCGACAGCGCCATCCGCAATCAGCTGATCATGGCCTGCATCATGGGCAACGGCAGCTTCAACAAGACCAAGCAGGACGTCGTCGACGTACTGACCCAGATGGGCAGCAAGCTCCCGCCCGATGCGTTGATGACGATCGTGAACGTGGCGATCAAGTACGAGTGCCCCGACCTCGCCGGGAAACTCGGCGGTTAATCGGCGATCTGCAGGCTGAGGAACTCCGGGGCCTTGATCACTCGGCGCAGCATGAAGCGGATGAACGCGGGCATGTCCGTGGCGTTCTCGTCGCGGTAGACCTTCGGTTCGATCAGCCGGTACCGGTGACGCCGCGTCTCGAGTTCGCATCCCCCGGCGGCCAGCACATTGCGGACCCAGTCCGACTCGGAGCCGTACGTCAGCGCGATGACGTAGCCGTGCTGCCGACGAAACGCCCACAGCGGGGTCCGGAAGATCCGGCCGGACTTGCGCCCGCGGTGGATCACCACCGCCCAGCCGGGTGCCCAGGGCGCGATGAACCGGGTGAGGCGATTGAGGCCGGCCTTGTTGGCCTTGGCAACCCATCGTGGTGCGGGCATCGGGTGACTCCTCGGGGTTGTTCACTACTGGATCGGCGCGGGCAACGGGATGGCCGCGGTGACGGTGGTGCCCGCGCCCGGCCGGGACCGGATGTGCAACCGCCCGCCGACGATCTCGGCACGCTCGGCCATCGACAACAGGCCGTAGCCACCCATCTCGTCGCTGCCCAACGGATGCTCGAACGTGTCGAAACCTTTTCCGTCGTCGACGATTTCGAGGCGAGCGACCCCGTCCTCGACACCGAACGTCAACCGCGCCCGCTCCGCTTCGGCGTGTTTGACCACGTTCTGCAGGCACTCCTGGGCAATCCGGTACAGCGCCAGCTCGATGTGGTCGGGCACTCGGGTCTCGGCCAGATCGACCTCGATCATCGGCCGGGGGATCGAGCGGGCCAGGCTGGCCAGCCCGCCGGACAGGCCGAGATCGTCGAGGACCGGTGGGCGCAGCCCGCTGATCGCGGCCCGGGCCTCCTGCAACGTCAGCGCGACCAGTTCCCGCGCGGCCGCCAACTGTTCGGCCACCACCTGCGGTTCGGCGGCCCGGGCTGCAGCGTCGAGCCGGTAGGACAACGTCACCAGCCGCTGGGAGATCCCGTCGTGAATGTCGCCGGCCAGCCGGCGTCGCTCGAGCTCCTGGGCCTCGATCACCTGCTCGACGAAATTCTCGTGCGCGCGCTCACGCGCCACCAGCCGGCGGTGCAGACGGGCCTGATGCAACGCGCCGGCGATCAGCCGGCCGATCACCAGCAGCAGCTCCACGTCCCGTGGGGTGAACTCGCGGCGGTCGACCGTGTGCACGTTGAGCACGCCGACCAGCCCGCCCGGCCCGGTCTCCATCGGCACCGAGACCATCGAGGTGAAGTCGCGTCCGCGCAGCGACTCGAACGGTTTGTACCGCGGATCGGATTCCTTGTCGTGGCTGATCACCACGGGTTGGCGGTGGCTGGCCACCCAACCGGAGATGCCCTGCCCGAGCGGTAACCGGATCTTGCCGATCTCGGCGTCGAACGGCGGAGTGGCCCCGGCCAGCGTCAGAGAACGGTCGGAGTCGTCGAGCACGTGCACGAAGCACACGTCGGTGGCGGTGGCCGCGGTGATCATCCGGGCGGCCGCGGCGGCCAGCGGCTCCACTCCCGGCCCACTCGAAGCGGCCTGGATGAGCTCGCGCAGCAGGGCCAGCTCACGGTCGGCGGTGAGGTCGATCGGGCCGAGTTCGCGGGCCGGCTTGTCGGTCACTGGTAGATGCCCTCCCGCAACGCCGTGGCCACGGCGCCGGCTCGGTCACTCACCCCGAGCTTGCGGTAGATCGAACGCAGGTGGGTCTTCACGGTCTCCTCACCGATCACCAACTTGTTGGCGATCCCGCGGTTGGACAGGCCCGTGACGACGAACGACAGGATCTCGCTCTCGCGCTGGGTCAGGCCCTGGCGCACGCCGGGCCAGAACTCGTCGCGCTGCAACCGGGCCGCGGTGCCTGCGGCGCGGGCCGCCATGCCGGGATCGATCGCCGTCTGGCCGCTGTGGGCGAACTCCAGCTGACGCACGAGCTCGTCACTGCTGATGCTCTTCAGCAGGTACCCGGCGGCCCCCACCCGCAGCGCCTGGAACAGGTACTGCTCGTCGTCGTAGACCGACAGCATCACCACCCGGCGGTCCGGATCGCGTTCGCGCAGCGTCCGGCACAGGTCCAGCCCGCTGCAGCCCTCCATCCGGACGTCGCACAGCACGATGTCGGGGTCCAGCGTCTCGATCACACTCAGAGCCCGCTCGGCACCGACCGCCTGGCCGACGACCTCGACCCGGTCGCTGAACGTGGCAAGCATGGCCTTGAGACCCTCGATGACCATCTCGTGGTCGTCGACCAGCACAAGGCGCACCGGAGTGGAGGGCGCCATGGCATCACCCTAAAGGGGGTGGCCGCGTCGGTGGCCGAACTTCCACTGCCCAATCCCCCGTAGGGGGGACGCGCCGCCGATGTGACCTACGACACTCTCGATGCGTGACCACACCACAGGAGAAGTCATGGCGTGCCGGGCGGTTCTGGTGGGACTGTCCGCAGGCCGAGAGCCGGCCCCATCCGCTGCGGGCGCTGATCCTCGATCTCGATGCGCTGACCGACCTCGATGTCGACGGCCATCGCGTCGTGTTCAACGCCGCATTCGCCGCGCACGACCTGCCCATCCAATGGGGTGTCGCCCGGTATCGGCAGCTGCTGGCACTACGTGACGAGCGTCAGCGGGTCACCGCTGAGCTGCGCAAGCGCTGCGTGGGGCCGGAATGCGATGTGCTCACCGAAGTTCTCGCCGACGAGATCTGCATGACCAAGGACATGATGTTCGACGAGATGATCCTCGGCGCCGGTCTGACGCCGCGGCCGGGTCTGGTGGATCTGATGAACGACGCGTTCCTGGCCGGTCTGCCGGTCGGGGTGGTGGCCGCCGGTCGCCGGCGCTGGGCGGAGCCCCTGATCCGACAACTGGTCGGTGACGGCCTGGTGGAAACCGTGGTGACCACCGACGACGTCAGCGCCCCCGGGTTGTACCCGCACGTGCTGGCGGAACTGGGTGTGCCGGGACCCGACGCGCTTGCGATCACGGGATCGGCGATGGGTCTGCGCGCCGGCGCCGACGCCGGGATGGCCGGCGTGCTCATCGATCCGTACGTCGGCGCGCTCTGCCCCACGGCGATCGCCGTCCGGCCCGATTTCGCCGGGGGCGACCCGCTACGCCTGCCGGCGTGCCAGCGGCTGCATACCCAATGGTGGGCTCAGCGCAGTCCGACGGCGGCGTAACTTCCGCGATTGTCAGCCCCGAATGCGCTCAGCCGCGAAGCGTCTCGATGATCGCGCTGAAGTCCTTGTCGGCGTGCTCTTGAGCGAAGTCGGCGTAGATCTGAGCCGCGTGGGTTCCCAACGGCGCCGAGGACTTGGTCGACATCACCGCCGCCATCGCCAACCCCAGGTCCTTGTTCATCAGCGCGGTGGCGAAGCCCGGCGTGAAATCGTTGTTGGCCGGTGACGTCGGAACCGGGCCTGGCACCGGGCAATTCGTGTGTACCGCCCAGCAGTTGCCGGTCGCACCGGTGACCACATCGAACAATGACTGTGCCGACAGACCCAGCTTCTCGGCCAGGACGAAAGCCTCACCGACCGCGATCTGCTGGACGGCGAGCACCATGTTGTTGCAGAGCTTGGCGGCCTGACCGGTACCCGATCCGCCACAGTGGATGATCTTGCCTGCCATGGGATCCAGCACCGGACGGGCGCGCTCGACCGCGTCGTCGGAGCCGCCGACCATGAACGCCAGCGTGCCGGCGGTGGCGCCCTTCACGCCGCCGGACACCGGGGCGTCGATCTGGGCGTGGCCGTGTTCGCCTGCTTTCGCGTGAATCTCACGGGCATCGTCGACCGAGATGGTGGAGGTGTCGATGAACAACGTGCCTTTCGGCGCGACGGGCAGCACCTCGGCGTAACACGCCTTGACGATGTTGCCGTTGGGCAGTGAGGTGATCACCACGTCGGCGTCGCCGACGGCCTCGGCGCCGGTGTCGAAAACCTTGATGCCGTTGGCTTCAGCGGCTGCCTTCGACGCCGGCACCGGATCAAACCCGTGCACGGTATGGCCTGCGGCGACCAGGTTGGCCGCCATCGGACCACCCATGTGTCCCAAACCGAGGAACGCGATCGTGCTCACGTAGATCTCCTATGCAGAGTTGCGCACGCGCGACGATTCGGAGCGCCCGATCACCACACGCATGATTTCGTTGGTTCCCTCAAGGATGCGATGTACCCGCAGATCCCGGACGATTTTCTCCAGACCGTACTCGCGCAGATACCCATAGCCGCCGTGGAGCTGCAACGCCTTGTCGGCGACCTCGAAGCAGGTGTCGGTGACGTACAGCTTGGCCATCGCGCACAGCGTCACCTTGTCGGGGTGATCGGAATCGAGCGCGGACGCCGCCCGCCACAACATGTTTCGCGACGTCTCCAGACCGGTGGCCATGTCGGCCAACGTGAACCGGATGGTCGGCTCGTCGAGCAGGGCGCCGCCGAACGCCTGGCGGTCGGCCAGGTAGCTCAGGGTCTTGTCGTAGGCGGCCTGCGCACCACCGAGCGAGCAGGCGGCGATGTTGATCCGCCCGCCGTTGAGCCCGTTCATCGCGATCCCGAATCCCGTGCCCTCGGTGCCGCCCAGCAGCGCCTCAGCCGGAACCCGGGCGCCCTCGAAGATCACCTGCGCGGTGGGCTGGGCGTTCCAGCCCATCTTCGCCTCGTTGGGCCCGAAACTCAGCCCCGGCGTGTCTTTTTCGACCACGAAGGTGGAGATCCCCTTCGGGCCGTCCGCTCCGGTGCGGGCCATGACGATGTAGACATCCGACGCGCCGGCACCGGAGATGAACTGCTTGACGCCGTCGAGCACGTAGTCGTCACCGTCGCGCACGGCCCGGGTCCGCAGTGCGGCCGCGTCGGACCCGGCGCCCGGCTCGGTCAGGCAGTAACTCGCGATCGCCTCCATCGAGGCCAGCTTCGGCACCCACGTCTTGCGCTGTTCTTCGGTGCCGAAGCTGTCCACCATCCACGCGCACATGTTGTGGATGGACAGGAACGCCGCCAGGGTGGGATCGGCAGCGGCGAGAGCCTCGAAGATGCGCACCGCATCCAGTCGGCGAAGCCCGCTGCCGCCGGTGTCCTCACTGCAGTAGATGGCGCCCATGCCGAGCTCGGCCGCCTCACGCAATACGTCGGTGGGGAAGTGGTGGGTCTCGTCCCACTCCAACGCGTATGGCGCGATGCGCTTCTCGGCGAACGCGGCCGCCGTATCGGCGATCACGCGTTCGTCGTCATCCATCTCGAACATGTGCGTGCCCGAACTACTTGAAGGTCGGGATGACGAACTCGGCGCCATCCTTGATGCCCGACGGCCAGCGCTCGGTCACGGTCTTGACCTTGGTGTAGAACTGGATCGACGCGGTGCCGTACTGGTTGAGGTCGCCGAAGCCGGACCGCTTCCAACCGCCGAAGCTGTGGTAGGACACCGGAACCGGGATCGGCACGTTCACGCCGACCATGCCGACCTGCACGCGGGAGACGAAGTCCCGGGCGGCGTCGCCGTCGCGGGTGAACACCGCCACGCCGTTGCCGTACTCGTGCTCCGACGGCAACCGGAGGGCCTCCTCGTAGTCATGGGCACGCACGATGCACAGCACCGGGCCGAAGATCTCGTCGGTGTAGATCGACATGTCGGCGGTGACGTTGTCGAAGAGGGTAGGGCCGATGAAGTAGCCCTTGGATAGATCCTCTTCACCGAAGGTCAAGTCGTCACTGGCCCGTTCACGGCCGTCGACCACCAACTCCGCGCCGGCCTCGACGCCCTGGTTGATGTAGTCCTTGACGCGTTCCAGGGCGGCGCCGGTGACCAGTGGGCCGTAGTCGGCCTTGGGGTCCAGGCTGTGGCCGACCCGCAGCTGGTTGATCCGCTCGACCAGCCTGGCGCGCAGGCGATTCGCGGTTTCTTCGCCGACCGGCACGGCCACGCTGATCGCCATGCAACGCTCGCCGGCGCTGCCGTAGCCGGCGCCGATCAGGGCGTCGACGGCCTGATCCAGATCGGCGTCGGGCAGCACGATCATGTGGTTCTTGGCGCCGCCGAAGCACTGGGCGCGCTTGCCGTGCGCGGCCGCACCGGAGTAGATGTACTGCGCGATGTCCGACGAGCCGACGAAGCCGACGGCCTTGATGTCGGGATGTTCCAGGATGGCGTCGACGGCTTCCTTGTCGCCCTGCACGACCTGCAGCACGCCCGGGGGCAGGCCGGCCTCGGTGAACAGCTCGGCCAGCCGCAGCGGCACCGAGGGATCGCGCTCGGAAGGCTTGAGGATCAGGGCGTTTCCGCAGGCCAGGGCCGGTCCGGCCTTCCACAGCGGAATCATCGCCGGGAAGTTGAACGGGGTGATGCCGGCGACCACGCCCAGCGGTTGGCGGATCGAGTAGACGTCGATGCCGGTGCCGGCGCCCTCGGTGAACTCGCCCTTCATCAGGTGCGGGATGCCGACGGCGAACTCGATGACCTCGATGCCGCGCTGGATGTCACCGTGTGAGTCGGCGACGGTCTTGCCGTGTTCCTTGGAGAGCAGTTCGGCCAGTTCGTCTGCGTTCGCGTTGACCAGCTCGATGAACTTCATCAGCACGCGGGCGCGGCGCTGCGGGTTGTAGGCCGCCCACTCCTTCTGGGCCTTCACGGCCGAGGCGACCGCGTTGTCCACATCGGCGGCCGAGGCCAGCAGGACCTGGGCCTGGACCTGTCCGGTACTGGGGTTGAGCACGTCGGCGGTGCGGGTCGACCCGGCGTTGGTGCGCTGGCCGTCGATGTAGTGCTGAATTTGTGTGGTCATGACATCCATCCAAAGAAATATGCGCAGCGGTAGCAGAGTGGTACAGCCCGGAAAGACCCGAGATACTTGGATATCCTAGTAATCGTCTGAAGTGTTTGGCAAGGGTTCAGCCGAGAGGTTCGGCAGCGGCTCCGAATGGGGCGCGACCCGTTACTCCGTCACCGGAAGCGTGGCCCCGGTCGCCAGTTCGGCGTACCCGCGCATCAATCGCAGCGCGATGACACGGTCGAGGTCGGGATCCCGTGCCACGATGCGGTAGCCGAGATAATCCTCCATGGCCATCAACGTCATCGCGATGTCGCGGGCCGGTGCGGCCAGGTTGAACGTGCCTGCAGCAGAGCCGTTTTCGAGAATCCTCACGTAGAGGCTCACCTGCCGGTGATAGATGTGCTGGACATCGCGGCGTTGGTCGAGTTCGAACCCGGCGGCCAGCACCGCCCGCCAGATCGCCCGCCACTCGGCATCGTCTGCCCCGCTGGGCAGGCCGGCGGCGATGGTCAGTGCGAGCTGATCGCCGGCGTTGTCCAGCCGATCCACCGCGGCGAGTCGGTCGTCATAGAACCGGCTGTCGGAGCGTTGCGCCAACTCTGAGAGCAGCTGGTCCATCTCCCGGAAGTAGTACCGCACGGCGTTGGGGGTGAGCCCGAGCTCGGCGGCGACATCGGCGATGCGCAGCGTGGCCAGGTCGTGATGCTCGATCAACGCGATCGCCGCGTCGAGGATCTCCTCGCGTCGTTGTGCCTGTCGGTTTGGCCGTGCCACAGCTCCATCCTTACCGATTTCCCCGTTTCGGTTGCGCCGGAGGGCACCCGAGGTCATTATTTTCCGATCGTGAAAAAAACTCGAGCAACGGAGGCCGCATGACCAATGGCTCCCAACCATCGCGGGCCCGGGCCCGCGACATCGGCGTCGTCATAGGTGAGCACCCCACCGGTGAGCACAACGCCATCACCGACGTGGCCGGGGTGCGCGTGGGGCACACCACGATCCAGCAGCCCGGCCCGAATCCGGTGAACACCGGGGTGACCGTCGTCGTCCCACATCCCGGCATATTCACCGAGCCGGTGTTCGCCGGTACCCACCGCCTCAACGGCAGCGGCGAGCTCACCGGGGTCGAGTGGATCCGGGAATCCGGCGAGCTCACCACGGCCATCGGTCTGACCAACACCCACAGCGTCGGCGTCGTGCGCGATGCGTTGGTGGATGCCCAGGTGCAGGCCCGTGGCGAAGGCTTGTACTGGTCGCTGCCCGTGGTCGGGGAGACCTACGACGGGCTGCTCAACGACATCAACGGCCACCACGTGCGCGCCGAACACGTCGAGGCTGCCCTGGCCTCGGCCTCCGACGGACCGGTGGCCGAGGGCAACGTCGGCGGCGGCACCGGCATGATCTGCCACGGCTTCAAGGGCGGGATCGGCACCGCCTCCCGGGTCACCGACACCGCAGGCGGCCGCTACACCGTCGGCGCTCTGGTCCAGGCCAACCATGGTCGCCGCGAACGCCTCCGGATCAACGGTGCGCACGTCGGGGAGATGATCGGTCCGGACCTGGTCCCCACGCCGGAGCTGCCGACGGCGTATGCGCCAGGCTCCGGCTCGATCATCGTCGTGATCGCCACCGACGCGCCGTTGCTGCCGCACCAGTGCACCCGGCTGGCGCAGCGCTCGGCCCTGGCCGTGGGGCGCCTGGGCGGAACCGGTGAACAGTACAGCGGCGATCTGATGCTGGCCTTCTCCACCGGCAACCGCGGCATCCCGCCCTACGCCTGGGACGAGAACGTCGACGTCGAGCGTCCCGAGATCCCGGTACGCATGATGGCTCCCCAGCTGATGACCCGGCTGTTCGACCTGGTGATCGAGGCCACCGAGGAGGCCATCGTCAACGCGATGGTGGCAGCCGAAACCCTTTCCGGCCGAGGCGGACTGACCGCGCACGCCCTCGACCACAAGCTGCTGCGCACCGCACTACTGCTGGAGGGACATTGAGCAGCCAACAGACCGTGACCACCGGCGAACAACAGCGCCTGCACGGAAAACTCGGCCCGGTCGGGGTGGTGTTCATGGTGGTTGCCGCCGCCGCGCCGCTGACCGTGATCGGCGGCAACATGCCACTGGGCATGGGCCTGGGCAACGGCGCCGGGGCCCCGGTCGGATTCCTGATCGCCGCCCTGGTGCTGCTGGTGTTCAGCGTCGGATTCGTGGCGATGACGCCCTATGTGCCCGAGGCGGGTGCCTTCTTCTCCTATGTGACGCTTGGGCTCGGTCAGCGACTGGGCAACGGCATCGCCGCAGTCGCCCTGATCGCCTACACCGCAATCCAAGTGGGCATCTACGGCTATATCGGCTGGGCCATCGACGACACCGTGCGGTTCTACGGCGGCCCGCAAATCCCTTGGCCGGTCTACTCGTTGGCCACGCTGGCCATCGTGGCGCTGCTGGGTTACCGGCACATCGACCTGAGTGCCAAAGTGCTCGGAGTGGCCCTGGTGTGCGAGATCGGCATCGTGGTGCTGCTCGATCTGGTGATCGTGGCCGATCCCGGCCCGGCCGGGCTCAGCCTGGCGTCGTTCACACCGGGGGTGTTCACCAACGGTGTGCTCGGCATCGCGGTGCTTTTCGCGCTCACCGGGTTCATCGGCTTCGAGGCCACTGCCGTGTTTCGCGACGAGGCCCGCGACCCCGAGCGCACCATTCCGCGGGCCACCTACGCCGCGGTGCTGCTGATCGGTGGTTTCTACGCGCTGACCTGCTGGGCCTTCGTGGTGGCGATCGGTCCGGATCAGGTCGCCGAGGTGGCCCAGCGCACCCTCGACGGAGAGGCCAACATGCTGCTGGACACCACCAACGACAACCTGGGCCGGCTGGGGCGTGACATCGTCAACGTGCTGTTGTTGACCAGTCTGTTCGCCTGCGTCTTGTCGTTCCACAACGTCATCGCCCGCTATCAGTTCGCGCTGGCCCGAAAAGGCTTGCTGCCCAAACCGCTTGCCACCGTGCATGATCGGCACGGTTCACCGTCGGTGTCCTCGGTGGTGCAAACCGTCACCGCCGCGGTGATCGTGAGCATCCTGGCGGTCCTCGGAGTCGACCCGTTGGTCGGCGTGTTCGGCTCGATGGCCGGGGTGGCCACCGTCGGGATGGTGCTGCTGATGCTCACCACGTCGGTGGCGGTGCTGGTGTACTTCGTGCGCCACCCCGAGCACGCGCGCGGACGCCTCTGGCAGACCCGCATCGCTCCGATGCTGGCCTGCGCCGGACTGCTGGGCAGCCTGTGGCTGGTGCTCACCAACTTCACCCTGGTGACCGGAGGCAGCGTGACGCTCAGCGCCGTCCTGGCCGCGATTCCGTTCGCCGGCCTGCTGGTGGGCGCGCTGGCGCGCAGGCCGGGTTCACCTCAAGCGTGAGCCTGGGCCCGGGCGCGTAGCTCCTCGACGAACGCCCGGGCCTCCTCCCACGTCGGCAACAGCCCTCTCGCGCGCACCTGCTCCAGGGTGGGGGCGGCGGCATCTCGCTCCGAGAGCACCGGTTCACCCTCGATCGGCCAGTCGATCCCGAGGTCGGTGGCCAGGATGGTGTGCTCGCGGTCCGGGCTGTAGGGCGCCGAACACAGGTACATCACCGTGGAGTTGTCCTCCAGCGACAAGAACGCGTGCCCCAAACCCTCGGACACATAGATCGAGCGCCGGTCGCGTTCATCCAGCAGTACCGAATCCCACTGCCCGAAGGTGGGGGAGCCCACCCGGATGTCGACCACGACGTCGAGCACGGCGCCGCGCACGCAGGTCACGTACTTGGCCTGGCTGGGCGGCACTTGAGCGAAATGCACGCCGCGCAGCACCCCGGCTGCCGACACCGAGCAGTTGGCCTGCCGGACATCGAGGCGGTGCCCGGTCATCTCGGCGAAGCCGGCCTCGGTGAACCACTCGAAGAACATGCCGCGCGCATCACCGTGCAATTTGGGCGTGATCTCCCAGGCGCCGGGGATGCTCAGCTCGCGCGCCGTCACTGGCCACGCTCCGCGTAATTCGCCTCCACGGCGTCTTTGAGTGGGCGCCACCAGGATTCGTTCTCGCGGTACCAGTCGATCGTGGCCTGCAGGCCCTCGTCGAAATCGGTGTGCTTGGGCGCCCAGCCCAGTTCGTCGTGCAGGGCCGACGGGTCGATCGCGTAGCGCAGATCATGACCGGCCCGATCCGTCACGTGGTCGAAGTCGTCGGGGTCGCGGCCCATCAGGCGCAGCACGGTGCGCATCACCGTGAGGTTGTTGCGCTCGCATTCGGCGCCGATCAGGTACGTCCGTCCGATGGTGCCGCCGGTCAGAATCCGCCACACCGCCGTGTTGTGGTCGTCGACGTGGATCCAGTCACGGACATTGGCGCCGGCGCCGTAGAGCTTGGGCCGCCGGCCGGTGAGGACATTGGTGATCTGGCGCGGGATGAACTTCTCGACATGCTGATACGGGCCGTAGTTGTTCGAGCAGTTCGAGATCGTCGCCTGCACGCCGTACGACCGCACCCAGGCCCGTACCAGCAGATCCGCGGCGGCCTTGGTCGACGAGTACGGGCTCGACGGGTTGTACGGGGTGCCCGGGGTGAACCGGGCCGGATCGTCGAGCTCCAGGTCGCCGTACACCTCGTCGGTCGAAATGTGGTGCAGCCGAATGCCGTGCGCCCGCACCGCCTCCAGCACCGCATAGGTGCCGATGATGTTGCTGTGCAGGAACGGCTGCGGGTTCGCCACGGAGTTGTCGACGTGTGTTTCGGCGGCGAAGTGCACGACGGCGTCGGACTCGCCGACCAACTGGGTCACCAGATCGGCGTCGGCCACATCGCCCTGCACCAACCGGATTCGGTCGGCCACCGGTGCCAGCGATTCCTGACTGCCGGCATAGGTCATCGCGTCGAGCACGGTCACCGAGGTGGTGAGAGCCTCACGAAGGGCCAGATGCACAAAGTTCGCACCGATGAATCCGGCGCCGCCGGTGACCAGTAGCCGCATGGGTCAACCCTAACGGCCGAAGGCGTCAGTCCCGGAGACCCAGCGGCCCCGCCAATTCGGCCAGCGTCGGAATCAGCTTGTCCGGGCCGCCGAGGACCTGGATCGCAACGTGGTCGGCACCGTTGGCGACATGTTGCTGCAGACGTGCCGCGATGGCGTCTGCGCTGCCATGCGCCACGACGGCGTCGATCAGCTTGTCGCTGCCAGGCTTGGCGACGTCCTCTTCGGTGAAACCGAGCCGGCGCCAGTTGTTCACGTAGTTGCTCAGATTCAGATAGAAGTCGACCGTGTCGCGGCCGATCGCACGGGCCGCCGCGCCGTCGGTGGTCAGCACCACCTTGTGCTCCGGGGCCAGGAACACCGCCTCGCCGAGGACATCGCGAGCGTGCGCGGTGTGCTCGGGTGTCGTCAGGTAGGGGTGGGCCCCGGCGCTGCGCTGTGCCGAGAGCTTGAGCACCTTGTCGCCCAGCGCAGCAAGCACCCGCCGGCTGGTCGGCACCGTGGCCGCATCGAGGACGTCGAGATACTCCACCAACGCGTCATAGGGTTTGCGATATTCGTCGGTGTGTTCGGGATGCCCTACCCCGACCCCGAGCACGAACCGGCCCGGGTGCGCCGCCTCGATGCGGTGAAACGATTCGGCCACCTCATTGGCGTCGGCCGTCCAGATGTTGACGATGCCCGTGGCCACCTGAAGCGTTTCGGTGCGCTCCAGGATCGGCTCGACGAACGCGAGGTCGGCGGCGGGGGAGCCACCCACCCACAGCGCGCCGTAACCGAGGTTCTCGATCTCTACGGCCTGGTCGGGCTGGACCGCCCCGAAGGTCCACACGCCAAAGCGGCCCAATTCCGGCTTGAGCGAGAGCGATTCGGTCATCGATGAGAATCCTTGTCTTTGGGTTGTCTACGTCAAGCCGAGCGGCCCGGCGAGTTCAGCCAGTGCCGGTACCAGTTTCGCCGGTGAGGTCAACACTTGTACAGGCACGTGGTCGGCTCCGGCTTCCAGATGCTGCCGCAGCCGGGCCGCCACGGTGTCCACCGTGCCATGAGCGACGACGGCGTCGATGAACCGGTCACTGCCCGGCTTGGCCAGATCCTCCTCGGTGAAGCCGAGACGCCTGAAGTTGTTGAGGTAGTTGGACAGACCGAGGTAGACGTCGAGCGCCTTGCGGCCCACGCTCCGGGCCTTGTCGGCATCGGTGGTCAGGACCGCCTTGTGTTCGGGGGCCAGGAACGCGTCGGGGCCGATCAGCTCACGGGCTCGCGCGGTGTGTTCGGGGGTGGTCAGGTAGGGGTGGGCGCCGGCCGAACGCGCCGCGGACAGGTGCAGCACCTTCGGGCCGAGCGCGGCGACCACCCGGCGGTGCCGCGGCACGCCGTACTCGTCGAGCTTGTCGAGGTAGTCGTTGAGTGCGTCGAGAGGTTTGCGGTACTCACCGATCGCCTCTCGGTGTCCCACCCCGATGCCCAGCAGGAATCGGCCCGGGTAGGCCGCCTCGATGCGGTGGAAAGATCCTGCCACTGCCTCGGCGTCGGCTGACCAGATGTTCACGATGCCCGTCGCCAGCTGCAGGGTGGTGGTGGCGGCCAGGATCGGGTCGATCCAATCCAGCTCGGCCGGCGGGGAGCCGCCGGCCCAGATCGCGCCGTAACCCAGGCTTTCGATGTCGCGCAACTGCTGCGGGGACAACTGCTGGAACTGGGAGTAGTGGCCGAATGCGCCGAACGTGCCGAGGTCAGGCTTGGGGCCCGCGGTGGTCTGGGTCATGAACACCTCAACTCGGCTCTCGGCGGGGGCTATTCCGATGAAATCACCGAGATCCTGGAGTCGGCTCCGAAAAGTCGGCCGAGTACAACGCATCCGGCTCGGGGGCCTGCAACGGCAGGAGCACGATGAAGCAGGTGTTGCCCGGTCGGGACTCCACCCGCAGATCCCCGTGGTGCTTTTTCACCACGACGCGCCACGCCAGGTCGAGGCCCAACCCGGTGCCCTCACCGAACGGCTTGGTGGTGAAGAACGGGGTGAAGATGTGGCCGAGGTCCTCCTCGGATATCCCGGGCCCGTCGTCGCAGATCTCCACCCGGATCATGTCGTCGTTCTCTCGCGACGTCCGCAGGGTCAAGGTGCCGTGGCCTGCCATCGCCTGGATGGCGTTGTCGATGATGTTGGTCCACACCTGATTGAGATCGCCTGGATAGCACTGCAATTCCGGCAACGTCTTGTCGAGATCCTTGATCAGGGCGACCGGTTTGTCCTTGCCGATCTTGTCGCCGAACATCATCAGCGTGCTGCGCAGCAGTTCGTGGACGTCGGCGCTCTGATAGGAGCCGCGATCCATCTGCGAGTACTGCTTGGCGCCGGCCAGCAGCGCCGAGATCCGCTTGCTGGCCTCGGCGATCTCGTTCATCCGCAACTCGGTGTCGATCGTGTACTTCAGCCAGCCGAGGGCGGCTTGCAGGGTCGCCGACGTGTCGCCGTCGCGGAGCGCGTCGTCGACCGACGCCGAAATGCGTTCCAGCCAGTCGATGTCGAGGCCGGCTTCGACGAACGTCGGCGCGTAGTCCCAGGCGCCGACGATGTCGTGGTCTTCGAGCCAGTCGCCCATCTCGTCTTCGCGGTCGGAGATCTCCAGCGCGGTGAGCTCCAGGCCCCTGCTCTTGGCGACCTGCTCGGCCACCTCGTCCTGAATGGTCACCAGCATTCGCAGCGCCTGCGGGGTGAACTTGCCGTCGGCCAGCATCGCCAGCTTGTGGCGCATCTTGCCGACCCCCTCGCGCAGGTCTGCCACGGCGCGGGCGGTGGCCGCGGCCGGGTTGTTGAGCTGGTGGGTCAGGCCTGCGGTGATGTTGCCCAGCGCCAGCAGCTTCTCGCGCTGATCGATGATCTGGCTGGTGCGCCGCCCACCGACCTTGTGTCCCTCCAGAAGATGGACCGCCATCGGGAACTGGGACTGCATGAAACCCGCGAAGGCGTTGGCGTCGAGGACGAACACCCGCGACGGCTTGGTCAGCCGGACCGACGCCTCGTAAATGTGCTCCTCACCGGGGATGTACGCCGACCAGGCGCCGAAGTAGACGCCGCGTTGAGAAGTGCGGTTGGTCTGGATGTCGACGCCGCCGGAGCGTTTCGACATCACGAGTTCACCGTCGAGCATCACGTAGAAGCACGTGGCCGGATCACCCTCGGTGACGATCGGGCCGGCCGGGAACGTCTCGATGCTGCCGGCCTCGCAGAGCGTGTCGAGTTGCTCGTCAGACAGGTGCTCGAACAGGAACAGGGTCCGCAGTTCGTCGCGAACGCAGGTCTCGCCCATCTTCAGCTGCTCCTCACGCTTCGGCCAGGTAGCGGTGCACCAGCATCACTGCCATCGACCCTTCGCCGACGGCGGCCGCCACCCGCTTGGCGGACTCCGCCCGCACGTCCCCTGCAACAAACACCCCGGGCACACTTGTTTCCAGATGATGCGGCGGACGGTCCAGGGTCCAGCCGCACACGTCGCGCAGATCGGGCCCGGCCAGGATGAACCCGTGGTCGTCGCGGGCGACCACCCCGTCGAGCCAGTCGGTGCGCGGAGTTGCCCCGATGAAGCAGCACAGCCGCGTCGCCGGAACCTCCTCGTGCTCTCCGGTCTGCCGGTTCACCAACTCCAGGCGGACGAGATGATCGTCCTCACCCGTGGCGCCGACGACCTCGGTGCAGGTCCGCACATGGATGTTCGGTGTCTGTTCGATCTGCTGAATGAGGTAGTACGACATCGACGCCTCCAGCGACGGCCCACGGACCAGCAGCGTCACCGACTTCGCCTCGCGCGACATGAACATCGCGGCCTGCCCGGCCGAGTTGGCCCCGCCGACGATGTAGACGTCCTCGCCTCGGCATTCGGACGCGTCCGACACCGAGGCGCCGTAGTACACCCCGCGCCCCACGAGGTGGCTCGGATTGTCGGGATCGGCCCAGCAGCCGGCCACCGGCAGTTCGCGGTATTCCACGCCGGTGGCCAGGATGACCGCGCGGGCACCGATGGTCTCGCCATCGGCGAACGTGATGGTGCGCGCGGCGCCGGCGACGTCGAGGGCGACGGCCTCGCGGGTGGTGATCACCTCGGCGCCGAACCGCTCGGCCTGCCGCCGCGCCGAGGTGGCCAGCTCGGCACCGGACACCCCGGTCGGAAAGCCCAGGTAATTCTCGATGCGGGAGCTGCGACCGGCTTGCCCACCCGTGGTGGTGCCTTCGATCAGCACGGTCTTGAGCCCCTCGGACGCGCCGTACACCGCGGCGGCCAGACCGGCCGGGCCGCCGCCGATCACTGCCAGGTCGTACATAGTCAGCGACGGGGCGGTGGAAAGTCCGAGCATGTCGGCGAGTTCGCCGTCGGTGGGTTCGACGAGGGTTTCCCCGCCCTCGGTGATCACCACCGGCAACTGCAGGCCGTCCAGACCGGCGGCGTCGAGGAGTTGGCGGCCCGTGGGCTCGTCGGTGGTGAAGGCGCGGAAGGTGTGCTGATTGCGGGCCAGGAACTGGCGCACCTCCCAGGACCGCGAACTCCACTGGTGCCCGATCACCTTGGTGTGCGGGATGGCCCGGTCGCCGACGGCGTGCCAGGCCTCCAACAGGCCGTCGATCACCGGGTAGAGCTTCTCCTGCGGCGGGTCCCACGGTTTGAGCAGGTAGTGATCGAGGTCGACGACGTTGATGGCGTCGATGGCCGCGGTGGTGTCGGCATAGGCGGTCAGCAACACCCGCCGGGCCATCGGGTAGAGGTCCATGGCCGATTCCAGGAACTCGATGCCGCTCATCTGCGGCATCCGGTAATCGGCGACGAACACCGCGACGGTGTCGCCGCGTAGCTTCAGTTCGTTGAGAGTTTCCAGGGCGTCGGGGCCGGATTCGGCCCGCACGATCCGATACCGCTCGCCGTAATGACGACGCAGGTCGCGGGCAACAGCCCGGGACACCGCGGGGTCGTCGTCGACGGTGAGGATCACGGGTTTACGGGGCTGGGAGGCGGGGCCAGTCATCGCTAGTAATTATGCGCCCCGCCGCCAGCGGTTTTCTCACCTCGGTCGGCGCTGAAGAACGCCTGGCTCACTCCTCAGTGGGGGCCGGCCCGGTCGGCACCGGCTTGCCATTGGTGGCGGGGTCGGGATCTGTCGAACCCTTGAGCATCGCCGCGACGTCGATGCCCGAGGACTTGAGCGATTCGAGGATGTTGGCCACGGCCAGCGGGCTGATGCCGAGCAGTCCGCCGACGGCGTCCTGGGTGTCCCGCGACCCGCCGATGATCGACAGCCGCTCGATCTCGGCCAGCGGCGAGGCGGCCGCCTCGGTCGCCTTGACCACCGAGGCCAGCACGTCGGGCAGCATCAGCAGCCGCGCGGCGTCGGCGGTGTAGCCGTTGAGGGCGGCCGCGATCTCCTTCTTACCGTTGGCCTCGGCCAGCAGCTTGGCCTCGATACCGGCGGCCTCGGCCTGCTGCTCGACGCGCAGTGCATCGGCCAGTTCCTTCTTACCGGCGGCCTCGGCGACCAACTTGGCCTGCAAGCTGTCTGCCTCCGCCTGCTTCTCGACCCGCAGTGCGTCGGCGGCGGCCTTGCGGGCGTCGGCCTCGGCCTGACCCTTGCGCCGCTCGGTTTCGGCCGCGGCCTCGGCGGCCAGGATCGAGGACTGCCGCTGACCTTCGGCGATCGCGATGTCGGCCTGTCGCTTCGCCTCGGCCGGGGCGATCACGTCGGCCTGCAGGGCGGCCTGCGCCTGCTCGGCACGGCGCTGTTCCACCTCGATGCGGGCCTGCACCCGGGCTGCCTCGGCCTGCTCGATCGCGATGCCGACGTCCTTCTGGGCGCGGGCGTTGGCCAGCGGTCCGGCCTGATCGGCCTGGGCATTCTCGGCCTCGGTCTGGGCGCGCAGCCGGGCCAGCTCGACATCGCGCTTCTGGTTCGCGGTCGCGATCGCGGTATCCGCCTCGGCCTGGGCGATCGACCCCTCCTGGCGGGCCTTGGCCGACTGGATCTGGGCGTCGCGCTCGGCTTCGGCGGTGCCGACGGTGGCGTCGCGCTTGACCTCGGCGATACGGCGCTGCCCCAGCGACTTCAGGTAGTCGTTGGCGTCGGAGATACCGGCGATCTTGAGGACGTCGACCTCCATACCGATGCGGGCCAGATCGCCGCCGGCCTCCTCGACCACGCTGCGGGCCAGGCTGTCGCGGTTGGAGTTCAGGTCCTCGACGGTCATGGTCGCGGTGATGCCGCGCAGGGACCCGGCCAGGATCTCGTTGATCTGACGCTGCAACTCGTTGAGGTCGGAGGTCAAAAAGCGCTGCACCGCGGTCTGCACGGCCTCATCGGCCGAACCGATGCGGACCAGACCGACCGCCTCGACATTGACGGGGACACCGTTGTTGGACAGGGCGTTCTGCAGGTTGATGCTGACGTTGAACGGCTCGAGGCTCATGATGTCGACGCGCTCGATGCCTGGCATCCGGAACCGGGCCCCGCCGCGGACCACCTTGGGGGTACCGCGCCCGGTGAACACGGCCACCTCGTTGGGTGGCACCTTGATGTAGTTCTTCACATAGACCATCGGCAGCACCACCAGGATCAGGATGGCGGCGATGGCGGCCAAGACGACGATGAGCAACAGGGACACGGTGGTGCCTTTCTCGGTGGGTCAGTGCTCGGGAACTGCTCAGGCTTCTGGAACGGCTCAGGCTTCTGGAACTGCTCAGGCTTCTGGAACGGCGACGACGTGGACGAAATCCGGATCGATATCGGCGATATAGACGCGGGTGGCCTTGGGGAGCGCGTCGGCCTCGTCGCTCTTGGCCCGGGAGAACACCCGATTGCCGTCGGCGTCGACGAACGAGACCTCACCCCAGCCGCCCGCCGGGACTTCGAGGGTGACGGTGCCGAGCAGGCCGACGTAGGAGGACCGGCCGTGATGGGAGTTCGACTGCTGCCGGCGCATGTAGGGCAACAACAGACCGTTGAGGGTGAAGACCAGCACGACGGCGCAGGCTCCGGCCAGCACCGCAGACCAGAGGGCGCCGAGCCCGAGCCAGGTGCCGATCAGGCCGCCGACGCCCGCGCCGAGCAGACCGACCGACAGGCCGGTCAGGCTCAGGAAGGGCATGCCGTCGCCGTGCCCGACGTCGGCGAGCAACAGGGCGGCCAGAACGGCGATGCCGCCGACGACGAATGCGGCCAGGTACACAGCCAACACGAGCTCGGGGTCTCCGTTCGCAGAGCGCGGATCAGTCCGTACCATTCTCGCCTGAACGGCGGCATCGCCGTGCACCAATCTTCGGCACAGATCTGGGTTGCCGGAGCTGATCAGCCGTGATTTTGGTACCGGCCGCCGAGCGGGTATTGTGGACCAACGGTGCGGCTATCGCGCCGACTTTTTGCGTGCCCCGTCTTGGAACTGCTGAATTTCTGCAACTTCGCCTCGATCCGGCTCACGTTTTGAAGTTGGTCGGTCGCAGCATCACGACGGGCTGCATTGAGACTGATGAAGCTACGAAACGAAAGCAAGGATCGCCGAAAAGTATGGCCAAGAAAGACGGTGCCATCGAGGTCGAGGGTCGCGTGGTCGAACCTCTGCCCAATGCGATGTTCCGCATTGAGCTGGAGAACGGACACAAGGTCTTGGCCCACATCAGCGGCAAGATGCGGCAGCACTACATCCGCATCCTGCCCGAGGACCGCGTAGTGGTGGAGCTCTCTCCCTACGACCTGTCCCGGGGCCGCATCGTGTACCGGTACAAGTGACCCGATAGAAGCCCGACCAGTAACGACGAGAAACGGCGGCGTGCGTGCCTGCATGTCACCAACAAGCCAGAAGGATCGAACAGCCGTGAAGGTGAACCCGAGCGTCAAGCCCATCTGCGATAAGTGCAGGGTGATCCGCCGGCATGGGCGGGTCATGGTGATCTGCAGCGATCCCCGCCACAAGCAGCGGCAGGGCTGATCCCGTCAACTGACGGATCACAACACAACTGAATGATGAACTCCCAGCACCACTGAACGGATCCGCCGTTCATCCGCGATGAGCAGTCATCCACGTCCGGCACGGAGGCCGGACCCCTTGGAGCCCTTAGGGGCTGACGGGAACGGGCTGGGACCAGACCTCCGACAGAGAAGAAGGAAACCGCCACATGGCACGGCTCGTGGGCGTTGATCTTCCGCGCGACAAGCGCATGGAGATTGCCCTGACCTACATCTACGGCATCGGCCGTACCCGTTCGAACGAGATTCTCGCCGCGACGGGCATCGACAAGAACATGCGCACCAAGGACCTGACCGACGATCAGGTGACCGTTCTGCGCGACTACATCGAAGGCAACCTCAAGGTTGAGGGTGACCTGCGCCGCGAGGTGCAGGCCGACATTCGCCGCAAGATCGAGATCGGCTGCTACCAGGGCCTGCGGCACCGCCGTGGTCTGCCCGTGCGCGGCCAGCGGACCAAGACCAATGCGCGTACCCGCAAGGGTCCGAAGCGCACCATCGCCGGCAAGAAGAAGGCTAGGTAACCACGATGGCACCCCCGAAGAAGGCAGCCGGCGCCAAGCGCGGTAAGACCACCCGTCGCCGGGAAAAGAAGAACGTCCCGCACGGCGCCGCTCACATCAAGAGCACGTTCAACAACACGATCGTCTCGATCACCGATCCCCAGGGCAACGTCATCGCCTGGGCATCGTCGGGTCACGTCGGCTTCAAGGGTTCGCGTAAGTCGACCCCGTTCGCCGCACAGCTGGCCGCCGAGAACGCTGCCCGCAAGGCGCAGGAGCACGGCGTGAAGAAGGTCGACGTGTTCGTCAAGGGCCCGGGTTCGGGCCGCGAGACCGCCATCCGCTCGCTGCAGGCCGCCGGCCTCGAGGTGGGCGCGATTTCCGACGTCACTCCGCAGCCGCACAACGGCTGCCGTCCGCCCAAGCGGCGCCGGGTCTAGGGAGGATAAAAGAAAATGGCTCGTTATACCGGACCCGCCACCCGTAAGTCGCGTCGTCTCGGCGTCGACCTGGTCGGTGGAGATCAGTCGTTCGAGAAGCGCCCCTACCCGCCCGGCCAGCACGGCCGCGCGCGGATCAAGGAGAGCGAATACCGCACCCAGCTGCAGGAGAAGCAGAAGGCTCGCTTCACCTACGGCGTGCTGGAGAAGCAGTTCCGCCGCTACTACGAAGAGGCCAACCGGCAGTCGGGTAAGACCGGCGAGAACCTGCTCCAGATCCTGGAGAGCCGGCTGGACAACGTGGTGTACCGCGCCGGTCTGGCGCGCACCCGCCGGATGGCCCGTCAGCTGGTCAGCCACGGCCACTTCACCGTCAACGGTGTCAAGGTGAACATCCCGAGCTACCGGGTGTCGCAGTACGACATCATCGACATCAAGGAGAAGTCGCTCAACACCCTGCCGTTTGAGGTGGCTCGGCAGACCGCGGGTGAGCGCCCGATCCCGTCGTGGCTGCAGGTCGTCGGCGAGCGTCAGCGGGTGCTGGTCCACCAGCTGCCCGAGCGCGCGCAGATCGACGTTCCGCTCACCGAACAGCTCATCGTCGAGTTCTACTCGAAGTAGTGAATGACCTGCCGGTCAGCCGACCGGCAGGTACCAGACGGCATCAAATAGCGGGTGCCGAGAAGGAGAAGAAACACCATGCTGATCTCTCAGCGACCCACACTGTCCGAGGAAACCCTCGCCGACAACCGCTCCAAGTTCGTCATCGAGCCGCTGGAGCCCGGTTTCGGTTACACCCTGGGCAATTCGCTGCGGCGCACACTGCTGTCGTCCATCCCGGGCGCAGCCGTGACGAGCATCCGCATCGACGGTGTGCTGCACGAGTTCACCACCGTCCCCGGGGTCAAGGAAGACGTCACCGACATCATCCTGAACCTCAAGGGCCTGGTCGTGTCCTCCGAGGAGGACGAGCCGGTCACCATGTACCTGCGCAAGCAGGGCCCGGGTGCGGTCACCGCCGGTGACATCGTGCCCCCGGCCGGTGTGACGGTGCACAACCCGGACATGCACATCGCGACGCTGAACGACAAGGGCAAGCTGGAGGTCGAGCTCGTCGTCGAGCGCGGTCGCGGCTACGTCCCGGCCGTGCAGAACAAGGCCTCGGGCGCTGAGATCGGCCGTATCCCGGTCGATTCGATCTACAGCCCGGTGCTGAAGGTGACCTACAAGGTCGAGGCCACCCGTGTCGAGCAGCGCACCGACTTCGACAAGCTGATCCTGGACGTCGAGACCAAGAACTCGATCAGCCCGCGTGACGCCCTGGCGTCGGCCGGCAAGACCCTGGTCGAATTGTTCGGTCTGGCACGGGAACTCAACGTCGAGGCCGAGGGCATCGAGATCGGCCCGTCGCCGGCCGAGGCAGACCACATCGCCAGCTTCGCGCTGCCGATCGACGATCTGGACCTGACGGTCCGCTCGTACAACTGCCTCAAGCGCGAGGGTGTGCACACGGTGGGCGAGCTTGTCGCCCGCACGGAGTCCGACCTGCTGGACATCCGCAACTTCGGCCAGAAGTCCATCGACGAGGTCAAGATCAAGCTGCACCAGCTGGGTCTCTCGCTCAAGGACAGCCCGGCCACGTTCGATCCGTCCGAGGTCGCCGGCTACGACGCCGCAACCGGCACCTGGACCGCGGACGCCGGCGGCTACGACCTGGACGACACCCAGGACTACGCCGAAACCGAACAGCTCTAAAGAAGAACAGTCGTCCCGGTCCTACCTGATACGGGGGCCGGCCCCAATTAGGAGATAGTCGCAATGCCCAAACCCACCAAGGGTCCTCGCCTCGGCGGGTCGTCCTCACACCAGAAGGCACTGCTGGCCAACCTGGCCACGTCGCTGTTCGAGCACGGCCGGATCAAGACCACCGAGCCGAAGGCCCGGGCGTTGCGTCCGTACGCCGAGAAGCTGATCACCCACGCCAAGAAGGGTGAGCTGCACAACCGGCGCGAGGTGATGAAGAAGATCCGCGACAAGGACGTCGTGCACGTCCTGTTCGACGAGATCGGCCCGCACTTCGCCGACCGTAACGGTGGCTACACCCGCATCATCAAGGTCGAGAACCGTAAGGGCGACAACGCTCCCATGGCGGTCATCGAGCTGGTGCGGGAGAAGACCGTGACCTCCGAGGCGGATCGCGCACGTCGCGCTGCCGCCGCGCAGGCCAAGGCTGAAGAGGCCGAGGCTGACGAGGCCGAGGCTGAAGAGGCCGAGGAAGCCAAGGTCGAGGCGACCGACGAGGCACCCGCCGACGAGGCAGCTGCTGAGGATGACGCTGCCAAGTCGTAGTGACAACATGGACATGCCCGCCACCGAATCCGGTGGCGGGCATGTTCGTTTGCGGCTCGACATTGCCTATGACGGCACCGATTTCGCCGGGTGGGCGCTGCAGGCCGGTCAGCGCACGGTCGCCGGCGTGATCGACGACGCGCTCTCCACGGTGTTCCGCACCCCGGTGGTGACCCGCACTGCGGGACGTACCGACACCGGCGTGCATGCCACCGGCCAGGTCGCCCACGTCGACGTCCCGGCCGACGCACTTCCGCACGCCTACCCGCGCAGCACTCGCGAAGGCGATTCGGAGTTCACCCCGCTGGTGCGCCGGCTGGCGCGGCTGTTGCCGACGGATGTCCGGGTGCGTGACATCGTGCGGGCGCCTGCGGGTTTCGATGCCCGCTTCTCGGCGCTGTGCCGCCACTACACCTACCGGTTGAGTTTGGCTCCCTATGGTGTTGAGCCGGCCGAGGCCCGGTTCGTCACGCCGTGGGCCAAGCCGCTCGACCTCGACGCGATGACTTCCGCCTCGCAAGAGTTGTTGGGGCTCAACGACTTTGCGGCCTTCTGTCGGCATCGGCCCGGAGCCACCACGATCCGCGACCTGCAGCGCCTGGAATGGGAGCGTGTCGGCCACTACGTCACCGCTTATGTCACCGCAGATGCCTTCTGCTGGAACATGGTTCGTTCCTTGGTCGGCGCATTGCTCGCGGTGGGGGAGGGCAGGCGGTCGCCTGACTGGACGGCCGGGCTGTTGAGCGAGACCAGCCGGTCCAGTGATTTCGCCGCCGCGCCGGCCCGGGGGCTCACGCTCGTGCGGGTCGACTATCCGGCCGATGAGGAAATGGCCGCCCGCAACGTCGTCACCCGGGACCTGCGCACGCTGTGACGTCTGACGTCTGGGATCGGGCGCTTCGCGTCTGACGGGCGACCGCCTCACCCCGCTGCGTATACCGTCTCGAACACTGTGACGACTGTGTACGTTCTCGTTGAATCCGACGACGGTGGGCACGATATCCGGCACATTCGTCACAGTGCGCGGAAGCGGATATCGGGCCGCTCAGCTCGCCCGCCGCCGCAGCGCGGTGAACAACTTCTCTCGGACCCGCGCCACTATCGCGCGCTGCCGAGACATCATCGGCTCGGTGACCCAGACGACGACCCAGCCGTGGTCTTCGAGGTCGGCGGTGTGAGCGTGCACCCAGGTTCGGTCGGCGGTTGGATCGGCTGAATCGAGAGCTTCGTCGCACTCGACCGCGACCCGCAGACGAGGCCAGCCCATCGCGGCGTGCGTCCCGATCATTCCCCACTGGTCGAGAATGGGAATTCTCGTCTCGAGCCCGGGTATTCCTACGTTCCGCAGCATCATTCGAGTTCGACTCTGAAGTGGCGACCCCGCACTGCCGTCGGCGTACGACAGCGCCGCTCGCAGGCGGTCGATGCCACGAATCCCTGGATGGGCATCGACCAACGACCACACCTGGCCCGGGTCGAGGCCGGTGTGGTGCAGCAGGGCATCCATGATCGGGACCGCATCGGAAAAAGACAGCGAGCGACCGAGGTCGAACACTGTCCGGGCTACGGTGGTGAGGCGCATACCGTCGACCTCGCATATGTCGTCCGGGGACAGCGCATACGAACGCACCCGCAGTCCGGCCGGGGCTCGACGATTGGTGCGCACCACCTCGGCCGGAGCGTTGGCGTCCAGCCACGAAACGCCGTGTACCGCTGCAGCCGACACACCGCACAGGACAGCGTCCGGTCCGGCGAAGAGCCACGCCGCGCGGGCGCGTAGCGCCGCCGTCAGATCGACGTCATTGGCCAGGTACACATTTCGGTACACAGGTTGATAATTCGTCCGCAGGTCGTGGTCGGTGAGGAACCCGGTGGCAAGCGCGCGGCTGCCCAGCAACGGTTGGTTCATGGGCCCAGCGTCGCCGAGGCCACCGACAACGTTAGGTCAGGTCAGGTCAGAGCCGGCCCGCCACGAAGTCCGCAGCCTGGTTGACCATGCCACCCTCGATGTAGGCGCCCGCCAGGTGATCGGGCCAGTTGTTCTTCCAGGTGTTGGGATCGGCCGGGTTGCAGATCGGATCGGCACCGTGACACAACTCGATGGTGCGGTCGGCATAGATCGGACTGAAGTTGCTGATGGGGCCCACCCAGGCCGCGCCGTTGCCGAACAGCGCGACCGCGGCGATGTGCCCGTCGGCGCCGGCCGGTAGCGGAGTCTTGAACCCGAAACCGGTGAACGGAACGGCCAGCACCACGTCGGCGACCGCGGCGCCCAGCGAGTATCCGCCGATCACCAACCGGGTGTCCGGGCAGTTGTTCATCATGTACTGGATGTGGCTGCTCATGTCGTTGGCGCCGATGTCGACTTCGGTGTCAGCCGGGTACTTCACGGCATAGACGCCGATGGTCTTGTCGACCCGCGAGCGCAGGGCATTGACGAAGGCGTTGCCCAGCGTCCCGACCCCGGCCGGCTCCGTCCGGCCACGGGCGAAGACCACCTCGACCGGAGGGCACGGCGCCGCGTCGGCCACGGCCAGCGAGCCCGAAAAGACCGCCGAGCCCACCGGCAGCGCGGTAGCGACCGCAGCCAGGATGGCACCTACCGAGATCCATCGCCGAAGTCGTCGGCCACCCGAAAGTTTGACCACCTAAGCGATCGTAGCGGACGTTGGCTACAACAGCCCGGCGACGAAGCCGGCGGCCTCGTTGGCCGGGCCTTCGTAGGCGCGGTGCGCCGCAACACTGTCGCCGTCGCCGCAGATGGGATCGCCGGGGTTGCACAGGTCGATGGCACGGGATCCGTACACCGGACTCGCGGTCAGCGGCAGACCCAATTTGGCCGACGGGTTGCCGAACACGGCGACGGCGGCGACGTGTTCGGGCACGTTCGGCGGCAACGGCGCCGTGAAGCCGACGGCCGGGAACGGTACGGCGGCGATGACATCGATCACCGCGGCGCCCTGGGAGTAGCCGCCGAGCACCAGCCGGGTGTCGGGGCAGTTGTCCACCATCCACTGGATGTGGCCGGAGGCGTCGTTCGCACCGCCGGCCGCGGCCAGGAAGTCGAAGCTGGCCGGATAGTTCACCGCGTAGGCGCCCACCGACCGACCGCCGACCTTGTTGCGCAGCGAGCTGACGAACGCGTTGCCGATCCGGCCGAGGCCGGGCGTGTCATTGGTACCGCGCGCGAAGACCACCTCGATGTCGGGGCAGTCCGCCGCGGCCACGCCGAGGCTCCCGGTGGGAGTGGGCATCAGCACGGGGGCGAGGACGGCGACAGCAGCGGTCAGCGCTGCCGCGAGGAATACGGTGCAGCGACGAACAAGATCATTGGCCACACCGAATCGTAACGTCTGCCGCGAGCGGGCCGCCGGATCAGACCAATCCGGCGATGAACCCGGCAGCCTGCTGAATGAACGGCGAGCTCTCATAATGCGTGTGCGCAAACGGGTTTCGGCCGCCGGAGCAGATCGGGTCGCCGTCACTGCACAGGTCGATCGCACGTCCGCCGAACCGGCTGGACGTCACCGGGATGCCGAACTTGGCCGACGGGTTGCCGAAGACCGCGACCGCGGCGATGTTCTTGTTCAGATCCGCGGGCAGCGGCGGGGCCGAGCCGACCTCACCGACCTTGTTGCCCAACGGGGGCACACCGATCAGCATGTCGACGATCGCGGCGCCCTGCGAGTAGCCGCCGAGCACCACACGGGTGGAGGGACACTGCTCGGCCAGGGTGGCGACGCGGTTGGTGGCGTCGTTGGCGCCGTCGGCCGCGGCCATGAAGTCGTAGGTGGCCGGGTAGTTGACGCCGTAGGTGCTCACCGTGCGGCCGCCGAGTTGCGCCTGCAGTGCGTCCGCGAGGGCCTGCCCGACGCGTCCGATGCCCGGCGGCTCGCTGGTGCCGCGCCCGAAGATCAGCTCGACGTCGGAGCAGGGCTCAGCCGCGGCGGTCGGGATGCTCGGAGAAGAGACGGTGGCCAGGGCGCCTGCGCAGACGATGGCTGAGACCATGGCGGCCAGCCGGAACGGCTTCCACAGAAAAGTCACGACCGCCATAGTCACACAAAATGGTTAGCCAAGGCTAATCGTTTGCTCACTACGGTCGCCTTGGCGGGCCAGGGCCAGCCCGGTCAGCACCACCGCGCCGCCGATCGCCTGGCTCATCGAGATGGCCTCGCCGAGCATGGCCCACGCGATGAGGACCGCGAACAGTACCTCCGAGAGGCCGACCAGTGAGGCGAAGCGCGGCTTGAGACGGGCGATACCGAGAATGCCGAGGGTGTAGGCCAGCGCCGTGGGGATCAGACCGAGGGCGAACACCGGCACGATCCACGCGGTGGCGTGCCCGGCGAGCATCACCGCGTTGGCGGTGAAGGTCAACGGCATCACACCGCTGAACCCGAGCAGTGACACCGCTGCGGTGCCGACGATCAGGCCGCCGGCGGCCAGGCTGATCGGATTGAGCCCGTCGCCGTCGGTGCTGACCCGGTTGGACATCAGGAAGTAGCAGGCGGCGCACACGGCGGCGGCCAGGCCCCAGCCCACCCCGACGAGGTTGATGTGGGCGCCGCTGAACACGTCGAGCACCAGGATGATCCCGACGATCGCCAGTGCCACCCCGCCGAACGTCATGGCGCCGGGGCGCCGGCGAGTGGTGGCCCATACCCAGCCGACCACCAGGACCGGCGCGGTGTATTCGAGTAACAGGGCCACGCCGACCGACAGGTGGGCGACGGCGTTGTAGTAGCAGAGTTGGGCGCCGGCGATCGGGAAGACGCCGTAGGCGACGACGGTCCGGGCATGGTCGCGCACTTCGCGAAGCCAACCGGGGCGCACGATGCAGGCGAAGACGGCCATCATCAGCGCGCCGCCGGCGAGCCGGGCCGTGACGGCCGCGGTCGGGCTCCAACCGGACTCCATCAGCGCTTTGGCGAACGGGCCCGATGACCCGAACGCCAGCGCGGAACTCACGGCGAACATCAGTCCGAGTCGGAAGTGGTTGTCGGCGGTCGTGCGGTTGAGCTGGATCTCGGCGGTCATCGGTACACCTCCCCGGGGGCATGTCATGAGTAAAAATGTCTATGGTAGTGACAGTAGTGTTGACGCTACGGCGACAGGGAGTCATGAGTCAAATGCTTTTCACCTATGACACAGAGCTCACACTGCGGGCCGCGATGGTGCTGGTCAACACCGATCGGGTGACGGGCGAGACGCTCACCGACCAGGCCGCGCTGAGCGCCTATCTCGACGAATTCGGATGGACCGGGCGACGCGACCGCGACGAGGCCGAATTGGCGGCCGTGCGCGGCCTGCGCGGACGACTCGGCGAGATCTGGGCGGTGGCCGCCGACGAAGAGGAGACGGTCCGTCGGGTCAACGCCTTGCTCAGTGACACCAAGGCCGCGCCGTGGCTGACCCGCCACAAGGAGATGCCGGAATGGCATCTGCACCTGGCCTCGGTCGACGACCCGCTGGCGCAGCGGATGGGAGCGGAGATGGCGATGGCGCTGGCCGATCTGATCCGCGGCGGTGAACTCCGCCGGCTCAAGATCTGCGCGGCGCCCGACTGTGAGGCCGTGTTGACCGATCTGTCACGCAACCGTTCCCGCATTTTCTGCGACACCGGAAACTGCGGCAACCGTCAGCACGTCGCCGCCTACCGGCAGCGGCAACGCGCCGACTGACCCCAGGTCGTAAATCGGCGTGATCGTGGTGTCTCGCCCCGGGATAGGGTTGCCCACGGGGGAGATATGGCACGGCGATCGGCCACTCGGTTACAGCTCAGCGGGCATCGATTTCTGATGCGACGCATGGCGCATGCACTGGTCCGCGGTGATGCCCGCATGCTCGACGATCCGTTGCGCGCACAAGCCGTGGCCTACAGCGCAGGCTGCGTGCTGGCCGCCGTCGCAGTCGGGGTGTGCGCGGTGATCGCCGTCGTGCGGCCCGGTGCGGCACCGCGGGAGGCACCGATCCTGATGGCCCGGGATACCGGGGCGCTGTACGTCAGGGTCGGCGACGTCGTACACCCCGCGCTCAACCTGACCTCGGCCCGGCTCGTCGCCGGCGCACCGGCGAACCCGGTCGCGGTCAACGAGGCGGCCCTGGCGAAGCTTCGGCGCGGCCCGCTGGTCGGCATCCCCGGTGCGCCCTCGCATCTCGGCCCACCGCTGCGCCTCGACGAAACGGATTGGGCCATCTGCGATATCAGGAAGCCTGCCGAGACAGTGCTTCTGGCTGGGCCGGCAATGGCGCCGATACCCGAGGGGCAGGGGTTGTTGGTGTCGGCACGCACCGCGGGAGCGCCCACTTACCTGCTGAGCGATGGCCGCCGGGCTCGCGTCGACCTGCGCGATATCGCGGTGGTACGCGCACTTCATCTCGATCAGGTTACCGCTCAGCCGGTTTCGCAAGCGCTGCTGGACTCCGTCCCCGAGGTCCCCGCCCTGCGCGCACCCTCGATCACCGGCGTGGGTACGCCCGGGCCGGCTGCGCTGGGCGGGCTGCCCGTCGGCACCGTGGTGCGCGTGGTGCGCACCGGCCCGGCCGAGTTCTATGTGGTGCTTACCGACGGGCTTCAACGTATCGGCCGGGTGGCCGCTGACGTCATCCGGTTCAGCGTGGCGCAGCCCGGCGCCGAACCACCGGTCATCGCCGCCGACGACCTCGCCGCGGTTCCGATCGCCCACAGCCTTGCCGTGGGCCGGTTCCCGGAGCGGGTGCTGACCGGTGCGCGAGCGGTGATCTGTGCCCGGTGGAGTACGCAACCGTCCGAACCGTCCGCGAATACCGCAGTGGTCGTGGCTGATTCACTTCCCGACGGCAGCGTTCAACTGGCTCAGGCCGACGGGGCCGGGCCGAACGTCGACCGCACCCACATCCCGGCCGGGCGCAGCGTGCTGCTGCAGGCCACCGGGGTCGAGGGCGCGGACGGCGCGGGCGGCTTCAGTGGCCCGCTGTATCTCCTCGACGACCTCGGCGTGCTGTTCGGAATCCGTGACGGGGCAACTGCTGAGCTGTTGGGTCTCGGCACCACGCCGGTGCCTGCACCGTGGCCGATGCTGGCGATGCTGCCGCGGGGACCGGAGCTGAGCCGCGAAGCGGCCTCGGTTACGCGGGATTCGTTGTCCGGGCTACCCGCGGCGCCGGCGTAACCCGCTGGTCGACAACGCCAGTGCGATCAGGACCGTGAGGCCGACACACACACCGCCGCCACCGAAGGCGATACGTCGCGCCCGCGAATCGATCGGGGCCGGAATGGATGGCGTCACCGATGCCCGCACCAACGGTGCCGCCGGACCCGACGGTGCCGAGCCGCTGACCGCGGCCAACGGGTCGACAACACCATGTCCGACAACGGGATTCCAGCCGCCGGCGGGAGTGCGCGCGGTGTCCTCGATCCGACGCATCACCTCGCGGGCGTTGAGCCGGGGGAAGCGGGCGCGCACCAGTGCGGCGATCCCGGCCACCACGGGTGCGGCGTAATTGGTGCCCGAGATCGCGGTGTGCCGACCGATGGTGTCGATCAGGTGCTCGCCGTCGGGATGCAGGGAGGTCAGATTTTCACCCGCTGCGGCCACGTCGACCCAGGGCCCGGCCAGGCTGAAATCCGATGCCGTGCCGTCGCGTCCGACCGATCCGACGCACAGCACCAGATCGTCGTACCAGCCCGGGCTCGACACCGAACGCACACTGTCCCAGTCGGCTTGACCGCTCGGCCCGGTTGGCGCGTCCTGCTGGGCACAGCCCGCGCCGACGTTGCCGGCCGCGGCGACGACCACGACGTTGCGTTCCTCGACGGCAAATTTCAGGGCCGCACCGAGTGCCCGATCATCGGGTGCGGAGTCTGCTGCCACACAGGCCGGAGACGAGATGTTGATGACAGTGGCGCCGAGATCGGCCGCCGTGCGGACCGCCTGTGCCAAGGACTCGACATCGCCCACGCCCGTCGCGTCGGCGGCCTCGGCGAACTTGGTGCTCGACTGCCGGATCGCCAGGATGGTCGCATCGGGCGCCACCCCACTGAAGCCGTTGTCCGTTGCGGCACCGGCGATTCCGGCGACGATGGTGCCGTGGCCGTCGCAATCAGCGGTGCCGTCGCCGTGTGACACATAGTCGCCACCACCGACCAGGTGCGGCAGGAGCCGGTGCCGGGCGACGCCGGTGTCGATCACCGCGATCGTCTGGCCCTCGCCCCGCGACAGCGGCCACACCGAGTCCAACGCCAGCGGGGTGCCGACGACCGTGGTGGGAGCCGCGGCGGATCGGTAACAGGGCTGGCGTTGTTGCGTCGGCCGGGGCGGCGCCGGTGGCGCCGGTCGGGGGAGCAAGGTGGAATCGACCGCCGGTGGGACGACAACTGCAGGCCCCACAGCCTGGGCCGGGGTGATCGCCACCAACGGCAACCCGGCAATCACCGCCACAACCAGCCGGCCCGCGCTGCTCACCACAACCCCGCGGCGCGTACGACATCGAAGGCCCCGCCGAGCCAGCAGGCCAGCGGGACGATCGCCGCCAGGGCACCGTATTCCGCCGCATCGGCGAGTCGGGCGGTTAGCGGGCTTTCGAACCGGACCGGCCAGAGCCCGGCGAGTCCGGCGCCAACGGCGATCACGCCGGCCCATCCGCCATACTCCGGTGCCCACGCCACCACGAGCAGGAAAGCGGCAGTGAGTGAACAGAATCCGGTGACCATGGATCCGATGCGGCAGCGGCCGGACGCGTAGGTACGTGTGCGCAGCAGCAGTACCACGCCGACAGACACCGCGAACGCGACCTCGATTGCGCTCACCTGCCGTAGGCCGGCGACCACGAGAGTGATGGTGCCCAATGCGGCCGCGGCCGAACAACCGAGGACCAGGCCGACCAGGTTGCGGTGCCCCTCACGGGCCTGGGCATCCACGTCAGAAGCATTGACAGCGATACCTTCTGACCCGCAGTCAGGCACCGGGGGTGTCAGGCCGGCAAGTGCGATGGACAACCGCGGGGCCAGTGGCAACAAGCCGATGCCCAGTGCGCTGAGCAGCGCAGCCGATGCGGTCGTCGTCAAGGCCCACAACACCGCGCCCGCGGTGGCAACGGCGATCAGTCCGGTGGCAGTCACCACCGCAATCAGGAGTTCCTTGTCGCGCCCCGGCAACCGGAGCAGGACGGCACCGAGCGAGCCGGCTGCCACGGCAGCCAGAAAGACGTTCGCCGCAGCGGGTCCGCCCGGAACCACGAGGAATCCCAGGGCCGCGGCGCACCCCACGGCCACGGCGTCGGCCACCGTAGCCAGTGCTGGTTCGAGGTCCAGCCGGTGCGCGGCCATTGCCACGGCGCCCACGGCGACAGCGATGGCCGCCGCTGCGGCGATGCGCCCCCAGCCGTGGCCGTCGACACCGGCCCACAACGCCGCGAGGAGACCGAGCGCGCAGGTCCACAGGCAGCCCATCGCGCGCACGCTGATGGGTATTCGCTCATCGGGCGCGTGCACGGTCAGGGCGGTGATCAGCGTCCGATTCGGCGACGGGTGCTCGTCGACACCCTCCAGGACGAGCAGATCACCGTCGTGAATCCCGTTCTGCGTCAGCGTGGCCGACTCGTCCAGGTGATATCCGCCCAGAAGGGACAGCCGCCAGCGGTGCGGGGCGCCATGGCCTGCGTTGACGACATCGACGATCCAGGGCAGCAGCTCGCCGACGGTCAACGCCCTGGGCAGGGACAGATCGAACGTATTCCCGGAATCGGCCGCGCTCGACGATCCGTTCGACGATCCGCAGTGAATCGATACGTGGCACAACGAATCCGGCATCGCATCACCCCCCGGTTGACGCCGACACTGTCACGGTAACCGACCCGGCGCGCACCCCGACGCACGAATTTTTCTGGGCCGAAATGGGAACCGGACAGGGCCGGCATGCGTCCAAAAGTCGATGGAACCTTCCTGCACACCACCGGCGACCCGCGGGTCCGCCGCGGCGGGCTCGCCGGGCACCGGGCAGATGGTGGTCGACGCGCCGCCCGCGCTGCCTCGCCGTGCCCCGGTCAACCCGCTGACCAGGGTGTTCCCGATTGTGCTTGTGGTGGCAATGGCGGGCATGATCGCGGTGTACGTGTCGTCGGGGGCCATGGCGACGCGCGGACCCACGGCGATGATGTTCCCGATCATGATGGCCCTGTCGGCGATCGGCACCGTCGTCTTCGGCCTCAGGGGCGGCGGCGGAGCCGCCGAACTGCACCGGGACCGTTGCGCGTACCTCCGTTACCTCGATGGGGTCGACACCGTGGCAGCTGAAACAGCCCGCTCCCAGTGGCTCCAGGCGCATGCGGCGCATCCCGATCCGCGGCGGTTGTGGACGTTGGCTGCGGCGGAGCGGATATGGGATCGTCGCCCGGACGCGCCGGACTTCTGTGAGGTGCGGATCGGAGTCGGGCAGCAGCCGCTGTGGACGCGGTTGGTGGTGGCCCAAGACAACTGGCACGAAGACAACTGGCACGAAGACACCTCGGGGCAAGAAACCGATCCGGTAACGGCATCGGCTCTGGGGCAACTGCTCCGGCGCCGGTCGATGGTAGACGACGCACCGGTCACCGTGAACCTCCGCGAGCTTGGCCACCTCGCCGTGGCTGGGTCGGTGGACACGTCTCGGGCTCTGCTGCGGGCGGTGATCTGCCAGCTGGCGACGGCCCACAGCCCTCGACACGTGCGGATCGCGGCGGTCCTCGGCGCAGCCGTGGTCGAGCACTGGGACTGGCTGAAATGGCTTGCACACCACTGGAGTTCCGTTCCCGATGGGCAGCCCGTCCCATTACGGGTCCGTAGGCTCACCGAGCTGCCGTGCGCTGACCCGGCCGTGCACACCGTCGTCATCGTCGATTCGGTCACCGCCGGCGTCGCGAATCCGGGGCCCGGTGGCGCGCTCACCCTGCTGAGCGTGGCCGCGACCACCGAAACCGGCACCGCCGATCTACATCTGGACCTCGACGCGGAAGTTCCGCGATGCGGCGATACGCCGGTGCGCGTCGATCAGCTGACCCTCACCGAAGCGCTCACGTGCGCCCGACGGCTGGCGCGGCACCGGGCCGCACCGGTGCCGGACACCTCCGGTTGGCCGGCGCTGATCGGTGTCGACGACGTGGAACGGATGGAGCCGCCGGTGCACCCACCACCACTGCAGCGGTTCCTTCGGGTGCCCATCGGGCGAACCCAGGACGGCAGCGCGGTGCATCTCGACCTGAAAGAGGCGGCGCACGACGGGATGGGACCACATGGGCTGTGTGTCGGTGCCACCGGATCCGGTAAGTCGGAGTTCCTCCGCACCCTTGTGCTCGGGTTGATCGCCACCCATCCGCCTGAGGTGCTCAACCTGGTGCTGATCGACTTCAAAGGTGGCGCAACGTTTCTCGGCCTGAACCGAACCCGCCACGTCAGCGCGCTGATCACCAACCTGTCCGAGGAAGCACACCTGGTGGCGCGGATGGCCGACGCTCTGGCCGGCGAGATGACCCGTCGGCAGGAACTGCTGCGGACGGCCGGAAATCTCGCGAACCTCGACGAATACCGGCGTCGCACCGACCTGCCCGGCCTCCCGGCCCTGCTGATCGTGGTCGACGAGTTCTCCGAGCTGCTGCAGCAGCACCCTGATTTTGCCGAGCTGTTCGTGGCGATCGGCCGGCTCGGACGATCGCTGGGGATCCATCTGTTGCTGGCCAGTCAGCGGCTCGATGAAGGCCGGCTGCGTGGCTTGGACAGCCACCTGTCCTATCGGGTGTGCCTCAAGACGTTCTCGCCCAGCGAGTCCCGTTCGGTGCTCGGAATCTCCGACGCGTACGAGCTGCCGAACACACCGGGAGCGGCCTACCTCAAGACGCCCTCCGGTGAGATCGTCCGATTTCAGACCGCCTTCGCCTCGGCACCACATACGCTGGGACAGCCGGCTTTCCGCGCGAAGGACAGCGACGACCCCGCCCCGCGGCGCTTCTCGTTGTCCTGGACGGCATCAACCCGGTCGTCACCGCCGGCAGCGACGACGACCGTGCTGCAGCGTGTCGTCGATCGGTTGAGCGGTCACGGGACACCGGCACACCAGGTGTGGTTGCCGCCGCTGCCGGCGGCCATCCCGCTCAGTGATGTGCTGTTCACCGATCACGAGCCGCTCACCGTGGCGATCGGCCTGATCGACCGCCCCTTCGAGCAACGGCGTGACCGGCTGTTGCTGGAATTGGCTGCCGGCCAGGGCAACGTGGCGGTCGTCGGTGGCCCGCAGTCGGGGAAGTCCACCGCCGCAATGACTGTGGCGCTCGCTCTGGCAGCGTCGCATGCTCCGCGTGACGTACAGATCTACGGGCTGGACTTCGGCAGCGGCGCACTCGGTGGACTGCAGGCACTGCCGCATGTCGGGGCGGTGGCCGGGCGCGGCGATCCCGATCTGGTTCGGCGCACCATCGCCGAGTTGCAGACTCTGGTACGCGTCCGCGAGGACCGCTTCACCGCACTGGGCATCAGCTCCATGGCCGAGTACCGGGCACGGCGCGCCACCGGGGAAGTCGGCGATCCGTTCGGTGACGTGTTCCTGGTCATCGACGGCTGGTCGAGCTTCCGTGGTGAATTCGATTCACTGGAGCCGGCGATTACCGCCCTTGCCGTACAGGGCCTTTCGCTTGGTGTGCACATCGTGGTGACCGCGTCGCGGTGGGCTGATTTCCGGCCGGCGCTCAAGGATCAGCTGGGCACCCGGATCGAGCTGCGGCTCGGTGATCCCGCCGAATCGGAGATGGACCGCAAGCGTGCCCGCGAGCTCGGTCTCGGCCGGCCGGGCACCGGGCTCACCCGTGAGGGCAGGGAGCTGCTCGTCGCGCTGCCCCGGCTGGACGGCACACCGAGCACGACCGGAATCACCGCGGCGCTGAACCGGGTCGCCGACACGCTGTCTGCTCAGCACGGTGGTGACCGGGCCCCGCGTATCCGGCTGCTGCCACCGCGGGTGTGCAGCGACGAACTGCCGCCGGTGCCTCGGCGTCGCGCCACCGAGGTGCTGCTGGGGCTGGGTGAACGCGAACTCGCCCCGGTGCTGGTCGATTTCGCGGCCCACCCCGATCTGGTGATCCTCGGTGACACCGGCTGCGGCAAATCCACCGCGTTGCGTGCACTGTGCGCCGATCTGGTGGCCGCCAACGACCCGTCGGACGTGCAGCTGCTCATCGTCGACTTCCGCCGGGCGTTGCTCGGTGCAGTGGAATCGGAGCATCTGACCGGATATGCCGCCTCGCCCGGCGCGCTCGAGGCCGCGCTGCCGCCGGTGCTCGATATTCTGCGTAGCCGGATGCCCGGGCCCGACGTGACGCAGGGGGCGCTTCGCGACCGATCCTGGTGGACCGGCCCGGAGTTCTACATCGTGGTCGACGACTACGATCTGGTCGCCACGGCCGGCGCGAATCCGTTGTCTCCGTTGTCGAACGTCCTGCCGTACGCGCGCGATCTCGGTGTGCATCTGGTGGTGGCCCGTCGGTCGGGCGGTGCGGCCCGGGCCATGTTCGATCCGGTCCTGGCGGCGGTCAAAGATCTCGGCGGCATGGGCCTGGTGATGAGCGCAAGCCCCGACGAGGGCGTGCTGTGGGGATCGGTGAGACCGGTACGGCTTCCGCCCGGACGCGGCACATTGATCACCCGCGGTGCGCCGGATCAACTGGTGCAGGTCGCGATACCCGGGCCGGACGAACCGTGGTGACGACGGTCGTCGAGGTGGGCCCGGTGACGGTGCGCGGGCCGGGGCCGGTGCCGGCTGCGCGGGCCGCAATCGCGGTGGCCGGAATTGACGACGAGACCGTGCTGGTCGAGGACGAACCGGTAGCGGCAGCGGATCTGTGGGCAGAACTTCTGGACGCGGCGGGCGCGGGCGCGGACCACCTCACGCTGGTCTGCCCGACGTGGTGGACCGCCGATCAACGGCGGAGGTTGGCCGCCGCGGCCACGTCGTCAGGGGTTGAAGTGGTTGTGATGCAGCGGATTCCAGCCCTGAACCGGGTGGTCGGCGGGGTGTCCCGGATGGTGGTGGAGATCGCCGACGAGCTGGTGGTGATCTCGGGTGGCGAGGCCGACGCCGTTCCGGTGGTCGTGGCCCGCCATGCCGACGGCGACGAACCCGATGTGGACCCGGCCGCGATCGTGCGCGCGGTGATCGCGATGGGAGGCGGCGCGGGTGGGGTGATCGTCGATGCGCCACCGGATGTCATCGCAGCCGCCGGTCTGGGTGCTGCCGTGGCGGCCGGACTGCGTGCCGCAGGGATGGATGTTACGTCGGCCGACGTCGGCGCCTGGCGCGCCGCGCCCACCGCATCCGCTGCCCCGGTGCCTGCGGATGCGCCGACCCGTCGGGGTCGATCGATGATGAGCGCGGCCGTCGCAGTGGCCGTCGCGGTGGCCCTGATCCTGGGAGGACTGGCCGTTGCCGCCTGGCACGGGCGCACCCCGCCGATGACCGTTCTGGTCGAGGGCCGTGTCGGCGTCCAGATACCGGCCGGGTGGACGGTGCAGCGGGTCACCGACGGGCCGGGATCGGCTCGGGTGCAGATTGTCTCGCCGTCGGACCCGCAGGTGATGCTCCACCTGACGCAGTCCGCCGTCGGCGACGGCGCGATCGCCGACACCCTCCAGGAGGCACTTGCGGGCCAACCGTCGGGAGTCTTCGTCGACTTCGATCGCGCGGCGGTCGTCGCCGGGCGTCCGGTGGTCCGGTACCGGGAAGTCCGTTCCGGACGCGAGATCCGATGGGGCGTGCTCGCGGACGGTCCGGTCCGGATCGCGCTCGGCTGCCAGAGCCCTTCGGGAGCCGGTGAGGTGGTCCGGCCCGCATGTGAAGCGGCGATCCGGTCGGCCCATGTGGTGCGGTAGAAATCGGATGGAACCGAACCGGGCTGCGCTGCGTCGAATTGTTATATCCCGCAAGACAAGACCGGAAGGGCAGGACACATGCCACCAGGACTGACCGGGCCGCTGGGCACCGACTTCGACGTGATGACGAGCGTGGCCGGCCGGATCGACGTGCTCAACGTCGATGTCCGCGCCATGCTTTCGACCTTCATCGGGCGGATGAGCAGTGTGCCGCCTTCGGTGTGGGGCGGGGTGGCGGCAGCGCGGTTCCGTGATGTGGTCGACCGCTGGAACAGTGAATCACTGACATTGCACACCACGTTGGGCCGCATCGCCGAGACCATCCGCGCCAACGAACGGACGTTGCGCGCGGCCGTCGACTCCCACGCGCAGCGGCTCGGTGCCGTCGGCGACGGCATCTGAGGGGCCGGCGATGAGCAACGTGTTGTCATACGACTTCGGTGAGATCGAATACACCGTCCGCCAAGAGATCCACACCACCTCCAGCCGGTTCAACGCCGCCCTGGACGAATTGCGGGCCCAGATCGCGCCGCTGCAGCAGGTCTGGACGCGGGAGGCCGCGCAGGCCTACGCCGTCGAGCAAGCGCGATGGAACCAGGCGGCCGCAGCACTCAACGAAATCCTGTTCACCCTGGGCAACGCGGTGCGCGACGGTGCGGATGACGTGGCCGCCACCGACCGCAGCGCGGCGAACGCCTGGGGCAGCTGAAGCCGGTGCGGTCCCGTTCGACATGGAGAGGCGAGCGGGACCGCACACTTCAGGTGCCGGCGGCCCGGTTTCTACCGGCTGGAGTTGGCGTCGCCTGCCCGCCGGGGGCGCCGCGGCCCACCGCGCTGATGGCCGCCGGTACCGGAGCGGGCCGGAGCTCCGCCGTTGCGGTTGCCACCGCTGGGACGGTTGCGTCGCTGCTGCTGACCGGACTTACCGCCACCCTGGCGGCGCGGCGCCTGGGCGGGCTGCGCAGCGGGCTCGGGGCGGATCGGATCACCGAAAACCCGGTCGCCGGGCGCGATCTCACGAAGCACCGGATGGTCGGTGCCCTTCACCCGGGTGATGGTGGGCTTGACCCCGGCCTTGCGGGTCAGGCTGCGCACGTCGGAAACCTGGGCGTCGTGCATGATCGTCACGACGGTGCCCTCGTTGCCGGCGCGGGCCGTGCGGCCGGACCGATGCAGGTAGGCCTTGTGCTCGACCGGCGGGTCGGCGTGCACGACGAGGCTGACGTCGTCGACGTGGATACCGCGGGCGGCGATGTCGGTGGCCACCAGCACGCCCGCCGATCCGTCGGAGAACGCCGTCAGGTTACGGGTACGGGCGTTCTGGGACAGGTTGCCGTGCAGCTCAACTGCCGCGATACCGCGTGAATTCAGTTGGCGGGTGAGGTTTTTCGCACCGTACTTGGTGCGGGCGAAGACGATCGTGCGGCCCGGTGCGGCGGCCAGGTCGGCGACCACGTTGATCCGCGTCGAATTGTCCACGTGCAGCACGTGGTGCACCATCGCGGTCACCGGGGACTGGGCGGAGTCCACGCTGTGCACCACCGGTTCGTGCAGGTAGCGGTCCACCAGGACGTCCACCCCGGCGTCGAGGGTGGCCGAGAACAGCAGCCGCTGGCAGTTCTTCGGCGTGCGGTCCAGCAGCCGCTTCACGCCGGGCAGGAAGCCGAGATCGGCCATGTGGTCGGCCTCGTCGAGCACGGTGATCTCCACCGCGGACAGATCGGCGTGACCCGAACGCATGTGGTCCTCGAGCCGTCCCGGGCACGCGATCACGATGTCCACCCCGCGCTGCAGCGCCGCGATCTGCGGGTTGGGGCCCACACCGCCGAAGATGTTGACCGACCGCAAACCGGTGGCCGCCGCCAGCGGGGCCAGCGACGCCTCGATCTGGGTGACCAGTTCGCGGGTGGGCGCCAGGATCAGCGCGCGCGGGCGGTTGGGAGCCCGCCGGGTTCCGCTTTTGGCCAGGCGCGACACCAGCGGGAGCAGGAACGCATAGGTCTTGCCGGAGCCGGTGCGGCCGCGGCCGAGCACATCGCGGCCGGTCAGCGAGTCAGGCAGGGTGGCGGCCTGGATGGGGAACGGCGTGGTCACACCGTTGGCGGCAAGTGCCGCCACAAGTTCGGTGGGCAGGCCGAGGTCGGCAAACGTGGTCTGGGCAGACAAAAAACAACTCCGAAGAAAGTAGGCGACGTTCTGCTCGGCGCGGGTGACTCCCGCGGCGCTGAGATGGTGAGATCGAGATCGCGGCAAAGGCAGAACGAGCAAGCCGCCGTGACACCACTATACCGGCCGGCGACCGATTCACCGATTCGCCAGCGTGTGACCACGCGGTGGCATACACGCAACCGGCAGGTCAACTATCCTGGCGGTCACGCGTCAATGCCATGTCCATGCCGGGAGCGTGATAGCGGTGGCCGCATCGAGAACCGCGGGAGGCCGGATGTCAACCCGGGCACAGCCCGCGAAGGTGCGTGCCATCCATGACCTGTTCATCGAGGGTCGGGTGGATGCCGACTATCTGGATTCGGCCCCGGTGCGCCGCATCATCGCCGAGAGTTGGCAGCGCAGCCTGGCTACCGGTGTGGATCCTGACCTCGGCGCCAGGGCCGCGGCTGCCGCGACGGCGCTGACCGAACTGCGCGAGAGCCATCCGTTGGCTGCCACCTTGCCGCTGATCCGGCGGCTCCTGGTCGATGATGCCGTCGACGCCGGGGTGCTGGTGGCGATCACCGCGGCCGACGGCACGCTGCTCTGGGTCGAGGGCGACCATGGCGTGCGCCGCAAAGCCGAGGCGATGAACTTCGTGCCCGGATCGGACTGGAGCGAGCGCACGGCCGGGACCAACGCCCCGGGCACCGCCCTGGCGTTGGACCGCGAACTGCAGATCTTGGGCTCCGAGCACTTCTCCCGCATCGTGCACCCGTGGAGTTGTACGGCGGTTCCGGTGCACGACCCGGCCACCGGCGCACTACTGGGTGCCATCGATCTGACCGGCGGGTCAAAGGTGGCGTCACCGCAGACGTTGGCCCTGGTCAGGGCGACCGCGGCGGCAGTGGAGAACCAGTTGGCCCTGCTGCGCCTCACCACACCCGTCGTCGCCCCGAAGGACGAGGGCGCGCGGCTGCGGGTGCTGGGCGCCGACCGGCCGCGCTGGCGGGTGCCCGATGCCACCGGCCGGCCGCAGGACAGTGTGCTGACCGGGCGGCACGCCGACATCCTGGTGTTGCTGATCCGCCACCCCGAGGGCTTGAGCGCGGATCATCTGGCGCTGCTGCTCGACGACAAAGACCTCGACGTGGTCACGGTGCGCGCCGAGGTGTCGCGGCTACGCCGGGTCATCGGTGGCCAGTACATCGCCTCGCGGCCGTACCGACTGCTCGCGCCGGTGGCCAGCGACATGGGTGACGTGTACGACGCGCTGCAGGCCGGGAACGTGGCGGCCGCCCTCGATGCGTACGCGGGGGCGTTGTTGCCGCAGTCGGTGTCTCCGGCGATCGCCCGGCTGCGTACCGAGCTGAGCGCCAGCCTGCGTGAAGCGGTCCTGACCGGCGGCAACCTGCAACTGCTGCGCCGGTGGTTGGAGCTGCCCGACGGCCGTGACGATCGCCGCGGCTGGCGAGTGCTGCACGATCACGCCGACGCCGACCCGGTGGCCCGCGCGCAGGCTCGCGGACATCTGGCCGGAATCGACTCAGAACTGGCCTGAATCGTCGGCCGGCCGACGGGTTGAATCGTCGGCCCGCCGACGCATTTCACGTGTGCAACTGTGCTGCAACGTACTGCTGACTACCTTTAGTGATGACCGACACACAACCGTGTCCGAATGCAGGAGATTGCCATGACTGTATATGCCCGCCCGGGTGCCGACGGCGCTCTGATGTCCTTCGAATCCCGCTATGACAACTACATCGGCGGAGAGTGGGTTGCTCCCGTAGAAGGCCGTTACTTCGAGAACCCGACGCCGGTGACGGGCCAGGTGTTCTGCGAGGTGGCCCGCTCCTCGGAGGCCGACGTCGAGAAGGCGCTGGACGCCGCGCACGCCGCCGCACCGGCCTGGGGCAAGACCTCGCCGGCCGCCCGCGCCGTCATCCTCAACAAGATCGCCGACCGGATCGAGGAGAACCTCGAATCCGTGGCGCTGGCCGAGTCGTGGGACAACGGCAAGCCGATTCGCGAGACGCTGAACGCCGACATCCCGCTGGCAATCGACCACTTCCGGTACTTCGCCGGGGTGCTGCGCGCCCAGGAAGGTTCGCTCTCGCAGATCGACGAGGACACCGTCGCCTACCACTTCCACGAGCCCCTCGGCGTGGTCGGCCAGATCATCCCGTGGAACTTCCCGATCCTGATGGCGGTCTGGAAGCTGGCGCCCGCGCTGGCCGCAGGTAACGCCGTGGTGCTCAAACCTGCTGAGCAGACTCCGGTTTCGGTGCTGTACCTGATGTCGTTGATCGGTGACCTGCTGCCTGCCGGTGTGGTCAACGTGGTCAACGGTTTCGGCGTCGAGTGCGGCAAGCCGCTGGCCTCCAGCAACCGGATCGCCAAGATCGCCTTCACCGGTGAGACCACCACGGGCCGGCTGATCATGCAGTACGCCAGCCAAAACCTGATCCCGGTGACGCTCGAGTTGGGCGGCAAGAGCCCCAACATCTTCTTCTCCGACGTGCTGGCGGCCACCGATGACTTCCAGGACAAGGCGCTGGAAGGCTTCACCATGTTCGCCCTGAACCAGGGCGAGGTGTGCACGTGCCCGTCGCGGTCGCTGATCCAGGCCGACATCTACGACGAGTTCCTCGAGCTGGCCGCGATCCGCACCAAGGCCGTGCGCCAGGGCGACCCGCTGGACACCGAGACGATGATCGGTGCGCAGGCCTCCAACGATCAGCTGGAAAAGATCCTGTCCTACATCGAGATCGGGAAATCCGAAGGCGCCCAACTGATCACCGGTGGTGAACGGGCCGATCTGGGTGGTGATCTGGGCGGCGGCTTCTACGTGGCGCCGACGATCTTCACCGGCAACAACAAGATGCGACTGTTCCAGGAGGAGATTTTCGGCCCCGTCGTCGCGGTGACCTCGTTCAAGGACTACGACGAGGCCATCTCGATCGCCAACGACACCCTCTATGGCCTCGGCGCCGGTGTGTGGAGCCGCAACGGCAACACCGCCTACCGGGCCGGCCGGGACATCAAGGCCGGCCGGGTGTGGACCAACTGCTACCACCAGTACCCCGCGCATGCCGCGTTCGGTGGCTACAAGCAGTCGGGCATCGGCCGGGAGAACCACAAGATGATGCTCGACCACTACCAGCAGACCAAGAACCTGTTGGTCAGCTACGGGAACAAGGCCCAAGGCTTTTTCTGACACCGAGCCACCGCCGAACGTGGGCTTGTGTGCGTAACCCCCCCGCAAATCTCGCACACAAGCTCACGTTCGCGGTCTACCTGGAGGACATATGACATCCCTGCCGTTGTCCACGGCGCAGAAGGTGATCGACGCCGCCATCGCGAAGGCGAACGAGATCGGCCAGCCGATGAACATCGCGGTGGTCGATGACGGAGGCCATCTGGTGGCATTCGTCCGGATGGACGGTGCGATCAAGGCCAGCATCGACATCTCGATCCGCAAGGCGCGCACCGCGGTGCTGATGAACCTGCCCACCAGCGCGCTGATGGACCTGGTTCAGCCCGGCGGTGAGTTGTACGGCCTGGAGCAGACCGCGGGCGGCCTCGTAGTGTTCGGCGGTGGCATTCCGCTGGAGGCCGATGGCATCGTCATCGGCGCGGTCGGTGTCAGTGCGGGAAGTGTGGAGCAGGATGTGGCGGTGGCGACCGCCGCGGCAGCGGCAATCTGACAGAAGCCGGAGTGGCAGCCCTGTAGGCATCACACCAACACGCAGTCACCACAGTAGCCGCCGCCGGGCACTTGGTAGAACAGGCAGCAGTTGCGCCGCCGAAACCGTTGTCCCGCAACCTCTGCGGTCCCACGCAGCCGCTCGGTCGTGAGCAGTGCCGTCACCAGTTCGCGGCCGTGCGCGGCGGCGTCGGGACGGGAGCCGGCCAGCACGGTGACGGCACCGTTGGCCGCCGATGCGACGTTGCCCCACATCACCTGTGGTGGCAGCGAAACCGCCTGCCGCATCGTGTCGTTCAGCAGGTTCAACACGAGCCCGATCAGCGAATCGGCGATGATGGCTGCGCCGCGGTGTGGGTCGGTTTCACGCACCCACTCGACACCGTCGGACCCCAGCAGTGGTCGATGTGATGAATTCTCCTGCCAGAAGAGCGAATCCAGCGTGAGCACGGGAACGGCGCCCAGGCACACCGCGGCGCCGACGGCGGGGGAGAGCAGGCGCGCGGTGATCGCCAGGTGCAGCGAGGAGGCCGCTGCCTTGACCGGGATGTCGGCCTCGTCGACGCCGAAGCCGGATGCGGTCGCGGCCCGGGTGCGCATGGTGTACTCGCGTAACACCGCCGGGTCGCCGCACAGCGATCCGATGGGCCGCCAGGTGGCCGCCTCAGCCGTCGGCAGGGCAAAGAACTCGCCGAGGGCGGCGAGCGAGCTGAATCCCGGAACGTGCATCGTCGGGACAGGTTAGCCGCACTGACCTGCAGCGCAACCTTCATGCAACGTGATGCAGCGCACAATCGTCGGGCGTTGTGTTGCACGCGGAGAGAGAACCGCACCGAATCAGTTGGAGCAGTGAATGACAGAACCGACCCTCGATCCGTCGGCGGACTACCCGCTGAGCCTCAATCGCACGGACTTGCTGTTCACCCCCAACGGCAAGCCGATCACCGACCTCACCGTGGAGGCGGTGATGTCAGGTGAGGTCGAAGCCTCGGACCTGCGCATCACGCCGCAGACATTGCGCCTGCAGGCGCAGATCGCCGAGAAGGTGGGGCGTCGCCAGCTGGGGTCGAACCTCCGCCGGGCCGCCGAGATGACCGCAATCAGCGATGAGCGGGTGTTGCAGATCTACAACGCGTTGCGGCCCAACGCCTCGACCAAGGCCGAGCTCGACTCGATCGCCGACGAGTTGGACACGAAATACGGCGCGGGATTGCTGGCCGAGCTCGTCCGTGAAGCCGCCGACGTATACGAGCGTCGCGACATCCTGGCCACCAGCGAATAGGAGACACCGGTGACAGCAGCATCGCCCCAGCATTCCGCGGCAGGCCACCGCCGGCAGTCCGAGCGCACCAAGGTCCTCGAAGACCGGCCGGTCAACCTCGACGGCTTCGTCGAGGAATGGCCCGAGGTCGGCATGGTGGCCATGGACAGCGCCTTCGATCCGGCGCCGAGCGTGCGGGTCGCCGACGGCGTCATCGTGGAGATGGACGGCCGGGCCCGTGCCGATTTCGACTTCATCGACCAGTTCATCGCCGATCACGCCATCGACATTGCGACCACCGAACAGGCCATGGCGATCCCGGCGGCAGAGATCGCCCGGATGCTGGTCGACCCGCATGTGACCCGCGAACAGGTGATCGCGGTGACCGGTGGCCTCACCCCGGCCAAGCTGCTCGAAGTCGCCAAGACGCTCAACATCGTCGAGATCATGATGGGCATCCAGAAGATGCGGGCCCGTCGCACTCCGGCGAATCAGGCGCACTGCACGAGTGCGCGGGACAATCCACTGCAGGTCGCCTGTGAGGCCGCCGAGGCATCGCTGCGCGGATTCTCGGAAGTGGAAACGACTTTGGGCGTCGTGCGCTACGCGCCGCTGGTCGCGATGGCCCAGCAGATCGGTAGCCAGGTCGGCATCGGCGGCCGGCTGACCCAGTGCGCGCTGGAGGAGGCCACCGAGCTGGAACTGGGTATGCGCGGCATCACCGCCTACGCCGAGACCATCTCGGTGTACGGCACCGAATCGGTGTTCGTCGACGGCGACGACACTCCATGGTCGAAGGCGTTTCTGGCCGCCGCCTATGCGTCACGCGGGATCAAGATGCGGTTCACCTCCGGCACCGGCTCTGAGGTACAGATGGGCAATGCCGAAGGCCGGTCCATGCTGTACCTGGAGATCCGCTGCATCCTGGTCGCGAAAGGTGCAGGCGTACAAGGATTGCAGAACGGTTCGATCTCGTGCATCGGTGTGCCCGGCGCAGTGCCGGCCGGCATCCGGGCCGTCGCGGCCGAGAACCTGATCGCCTCGGCGCTGGACCTGGAATGCGCCTCGGGTAACGACCAGTCGTTCTCGCATTCGCCGATGCGCCGGATCGCCCGGTTGTTGCCGCAGATGATGCCGGGCACCGACTTCATCTGCTCGGGCTACTCGGCGCCGCCGAACTACGACGACATGTTCGCCGGGTCCAACCTGGACGCCGAAGACTACGACGACTTCAACACCATCCAGCGGGACCTGCAGATCGACGGCGGACTGCGCCACGTGAACGAGGCCGAGATCCTCGCGGCCCGCCGCCGCGCGGGTAAGGCGCTGCAGGCGGTGTTCGCCTATCTCGACCTGCCGGCCATCACCGATGCCGAGATCGAGACGGCCGTGTATGCCCATGGCAGCCGCGAGCTGATCCCGCGCGACGTCCTCGAAGACCTCAAGGGCGCCCAGCAGGTGATGGATCGCAACATCACCGGGCTGGACCTGGTCAAGGCGCTGGAATCCACCGGCTTCTCCGATGTCGCCGAAAACCTGTTGGCCGTGCTGCGGCAACGGGTTTCCGGTGATCTGCTGCAGACCTCGGCGATCATGACGCGTGACCTCACACCGTTGTCCGCAGTCAACGACCGCAACGACTATGCGGGTCCCGGTACCGGATACCGACCGTCCGGCGATCGCTGGGAGGAGATGAAGCGGCTGCGGCACGTGACCAGCGCCGAGAACCCCGAGCAGGAGGTCCAGTGACATGGCGGACAGGACAATCACTTTCACCGGTGAGGGCCCCGCGACTGCCGGAACCCGCTCTGACGAGGTGGTACTGGCGATATCACCGGCCTTTGCCGACTTCTTCAGCCAGACGATCATCGGCCTGTCCCATGCCGACGTGATCCGGCAGATCTTGGCCGGCATCGAGGAGCAGGAGGTGGCGGCCCGGTGTATCCGGGTGCAGCACAGCAGTGACCTCGCGGTCATCGCGCACGCGGCGGCCAGGCTGAGCGGGTCGGGGATCGGTATCGGGATCCTGTCTCGCGGCACGTCGATGATCCACCAGCGTGACCTGCCGCGGTTGTCGAGCCTGGAGCTGTTTCCGCAGAGCCCGCTGATGACTCTGGAGACCTATCGCCAGATCGGGTCGAACGCCGCCCAGTACGCCAAAGGTGAATCGCCCGAGCCGGTTCCGACGCTCAACGATCAAATGGCCCGGCCACGCTGGCAGGCCAAGGCGGCACTGCTGCACCTGAAGGAGACCGAGCAGATCCGTAAGCAGGCCCGGCCTGTCGAGGTGACCCCGCAGTTCGCCGAGCCCACCTCCGAGGCACTGGGGACCTGATGGCGGTGACCGTTGTCGGTGTCGACATCGGCAACTCGACGACCGAGGCGAGCGCCGCGGTCGTCGCATCCGACGGATCGGTGCGCTTCAGCGGCGCCGCGCTGACGCCCACGACGGGTGTCAAGGGCACGCCACGCAATGCCGACGGGGTGGCCCAGGCCGTGCTGCGCGCGTTGGAGGCGGCCGGCACGCGGCTGGCCGAGTTGGACGTCGTCCTGCTGAACGAGGCCACCCCGGTGATCAGCGGCATGGCGATGGAGACCATCACCGAGACGATCATCACCGAGTCGACCATGATCGGCCACGACCCGCGCACACCCGGGGGGCGTGGCCTCGGCGTAGGTGTCACCGTCGCATTCGGAGATCTGGGCCAAACCCCTTGTGACGCCGACGTTATCGTGGTGGTGCCCCGCGACGTCGACTTCGAGGTGGCCGCACGCACGATCAACGCGGCCTCGGCTCGCGGTGCGCGGGTCACCGGGGCGATCCTGGCCAACGACGACGCCGTGCTGGTGGCCAACCGGCTCGACTCGGTGATCCCGGTGATCGACGAGGTGTCCCGCATCGACGCGGTACCGCTGGGCATGTTGGCGGCGGTCGAGGTGGCCGCCCCGGGGATGTCGATCCGGACGCTGTCCAATGCCTATGGCCTGGCGACGATCTTCGGCCTCGACGCGCCGGCGACCAAGGTGGTGTCGCCGGTGGCTCGGGCGTTGACGGGGAACCGCTCGGCGGTCGTGGTGCGCACCCCGGCCGGCGACGTCGCGGACCGCACGATCCCGGCGGGATCGCTCGAGTTGGCCGGTGCACAGAAGCGGGCATCGGTCGACGTATCCCGTGGCGCGCTGGAGATCATGACCGCACTGGAGCGGGTCGCCCCGCTGACCGACGTCGTCGGCGAAGCGGGAACCAACGCCGGGGGAATGATCGCCAACGTGCGCGAGAGCATGGCCGAGCTGTCCGGCCACGCTGTCGCAGACGTCCGGATTCAGGACCTGCTGGCGGTGGATACCTTTGTGCCGCAGGAGGTTCGCGGTGGCGTGGCCGGTGAGGTGGCGCTCGAGAACGCGGTGGCCCTGGCCGCGATGGTGCGGACCAGGGAAAGCGGCATGCGGGCGGTGGCCGAGGAGGTGCGCAACCGGTTGCAGGCGGCCGGGGCCGACGCGGTGCAGGTGGTGGTCGGCGGTGTCGAGGCGGAGATGGCAGTGCTCGGTGCGTTGACGACGCCCGGGACCGAGAAGCCACTCGTGGTGTTGGACCTGGGCGGCGGGTCCACCGATGCCGCGCTGATCGAGGCCGACTCCCGGGTCGAGACCGTGCACCTGGCCGGCGCCGGCGACCTGGTCACCAAGCTGATCGACGCCGAGTTGGGGTTGGACAACCTGGAACTGGCCGAGGACATCAAACGGTTCCCGCTGGGCAAGGCCGAGAGCTTCTTTCATGTGCGGCTCGAGAACGGCACCGTGTCATTTTTCGAGAAGCCATTACCCGCTGCCTCATTCGCCAGGGTGGTGACCCTCGGCGAGTTCGGCATGACCGCGATCCCGACCCGGCACTCGATGGATCGGATCAGGCTGGTGCGGCGCGCGGCCAAGGAACGCGTCTTCGTCGTCAACGCGCTGCGCGCCCTGCGGTCCGTCGCACCCGGGGCGGATCTGCGCCAGATCGGCTTCGTGGTGCTGCTCGGTGGGTGCGCGCTGGACTTCGAGATCCCCGAGCTCATCGCCGACGCCTTGGCCCCGTACGGAATCGTCTGCGGCACCGGCAATGTCCGCGGAACCGAAGGGCCGCGCAATGCCGTCGCCACCGGCCTGGTGGCCTCGCACGCGCGAGCGGTGGGGGCGGGCGTTGACGCGTAGTGGTGGGCGTCCCGACCCTCCCGTGATCGTGGTGATGAGCTCGGGCGAGGGAGAAGTCGAGCGGCAGGTACTGGCCGGCATCGAGGAAGAAGGTGTTCCGTACACCGTGTTGCCGGGCGCTGACGCAGTGTCTGCGCCCGAGTTGGCGCTTCGCGCGGCCCAGCGGTCGCCCTTGCAGGTGGGGGTGGGGGTGACCGCCGTCGGCGAGGTGAGTGTCCGGCACGCAAAATTGGCAGACCCGTTGCCCGAGTTGAGCTCTGGCCGCGGAATCGACGCCGCGGCGGCGCGAATCCTGGGACACAATGCGGCCCGCATCGTCGTGGGTCTTCCGCTCAAACCCGACGATTGACACCGATTTTCGCCGGTTGGGGTAGACAGGGCCGCCGCGGAGGGCAATACTCTTCCATTAAAGGTTGAGTTTTCTACCTTTGGGTCACGCCCACTCGGGCCACGCGAAACACGCGGTACAAAAAGGAGTTTGACATGGCGGGTGTGGAAGAACACCTGGAGAGCGCTGACTATTTGCAGAAACGTCAGCTCAAATCCGGAAGTGCGGGCTGGCTGCTCCTGGCGGGCCTCGGTGTCAGCTACGTCATCTCCGGCGACTTCTCGGGTTGGAACTTCGGCCTCGAGCAGGGCGGCTTCGGCGGTCTGTTGATCGCCGTGGTGATCATCGCCGCGATGTACTTCTGCATGGTGCTCGGGTTGGCCGAGCTGTCCTCGGCGCTGCCCGCGGCCGGCGGCGGCTACACCTTCGCCCGCCGAGCGCTCGGCCCCTGGGGCGGCTTCGCGACCGGCACCGCGATCCTGATCGAATACTCGATCGCCCCGGCGGCCATCGCCACGTTCATCGGCGGCTACGTCGAATCCCTCGGGCTGTTCGGCATCCACAAGGGCTGGTGGATCTACCTGGCGGCGTTCATCATCTTCATCGGCATCCACCTCGCCGGCGTCGGCGAGGCGCTGCGGCTGATGTTCGTCATCACCGCCATCGCGATCCTCGGCCTGGTGATCTTCGCGGTGAGCGCCATCGGCAGCTTCGACGTCGCCAACCTGACCGACATGGCCCCCGACGCGGCAGCGCTCGGATCATCGGCCTTCCTGCCGCACGGCTACCTCGGTATCTGGGCCGCCATCCCGTTCGCCATCTGGTTCTTCCTCGCCGTCGAAGGGGTCCCGCTGGCCGCCGAGGAAACCGCCAACCCGGAGCGCAACGTGCCGCGCGGCATCATCGCCGCGATGACCGTCCTGGTCGTCACCTGCGTGACGGTACTGTTCCTGACCACCGGAGCCGGTGGCGCCGAGGCGATGTCGACCGTGGACGATCCGTTGGTGCAGGCCCTCGGTGGCGACGGCACGGCCGCCAAACTGGTCAACTACATCGGGCTGGCCGGCCTGATCGCCAGCTTCTTCTCGATCATCTACGCCTACTCCCGGCAGACGTTCGCGCTGTCGCGCGCCGGCTACCTGCCCACCTCGCTGTCGGTGACCAACAAGCGCAAGGCCCCGACGCTGGCGCTGATCGTCCCGGGTGTCGTCGCCTTCGCGCTGTCGCTGACCGGCCAGGGTGACCTGATCCTGAACATGGCGGTGTTCGGCGCCGCGCTCAGCTACGTGCTGATGATGGTCAGCCACATCGTGCTGCGGGTCCGCGAACCGGAGATGAACCGGCCGTACCGCACCCCCGGCGGCGTCGTCACCACCGGCTTCGCGTTGATCGTCGCGGTCGTCGCACTCATCGCGACCTTCCTGGTCAACCCGCTGGCCGCGGGTCTGTGTCTCGCGGTGTTCGCGGCGTTCATGCTGTACTTCGCCGTGTACAGCCGCCACCGCCTGGTGGCCAACTCGCCCGATGAGGAGTTCGCGATGCTCGCGGAGGCGGAGAGCGAATTGAAATGAAGTACCACCAGCAGGTTTCGGGGGTGACCTACAGCTTCGACGGGCTCGTCGAGGTGATGGCCAAGGCCACCCCGCTGCGCTCGGGCGATCAGCTCGCCGGCTGCGCGGCCGAGCATGACGGTGAACGCGCCGCGGCCGCCTGGGTGCTCGCCGACCTCCCGCTCGACATCTTCCTCAACGAGGAGCTGGTGGATTACGACACCGACGAGGTGACCCGGCTGATCATGGATAGCCATGACCGCCAAGCCTTTTCGGAGATCTCGCACCTGACCGTCGGTGGCCTGCGTGACTGGCTGATGGATGTCACCGCGCACGACCACAGCGCGCAGCGGCTTTCCGCCGTCGCGCCGGGACTGACCCCGGAGATGGTGGCGGCGGTCAGCAAGATCATGCGCAACCAGGATCTGATCGCGGTGTCGGCCGCCGCGGAGGTGACCGCGGCGTTTCGCACCACCGTCGGCGCGCGCGGCACACTGGCCACCCGGTTGCAGCCCAACCATCCGACCGACGATCCGCGCGGTATCGCCGCGGCGGTGCTCGACGGGCTGTTGCTGGGCTGCGGTGACGCGGTGATCGGGATCAATCCGGCCACCGATTCGCCACAGGCCACCGCCGACCTGCTGTACCTGCTCGACTCGATCCGCACCCGCTACGACATCCCGGCGCAGTCCTGTGTGCTGTCGCATGTCACCACCACGATCGGCCTGGTCGAGGCCGGGGCGCCGGTGGACCTGATCTTCCAGTCGATCGCGGGCACGGAAGGGGCCAACTCGGCGTTCGGGGTGAATCTGCAGCTGTTGCGGGAGGGTCGGGATGCTGCGCGCAGCCTGAACCGCGGCACCGTCGGCGACAACGTCATGTACCTCGAGACGGGGCAGGGCTCGGTACTGAGCTCCGGGACGCACCTGGGTGTCGGCGGCAAGCCGGTGGACCAGCAGACCTTGGAGGCCCGGGCCTACGCGGTGGCTCGCGACCTGCAACCCCTGCTGGTCAACACCGTCGTCGGGTTCATCGGGCCGGAGTACCTCTACGACGGCAAGCAGATCATCCGCGCCGGTCTCGAAGACCACTTCTGCGGCAAGTTGCTCGGGCTGCCGATGGGTGTCGACGTCTGCTACACCAACCACGCCGAGGCCGACCAGAACGACATGGACACACTGCTGACCCTGCTGGCGGCGGCGGGGGTGGCCTTCGTCATCACCGTGCCCGGTGCCGACGACGTGATGCTGGGCTATCAGAGCCTGTCGTTCCACGATGTGCTGACCACCCGGCGCACGCTGGGCCTGCGGCCGGCCGCAGAGTTCGAGGCGTGGCTGCGCCGCGTCGGCATGGTCGACGACACCGGCAAGCTAACCCCGTTCGACCTGGAGCGGTCGGTGCTGCGGTCGCTGACCTCGGCGGAGGGGCGATGAGCTCGAACGAGGTTGCGGTTCAAGAGTTCTGGGACGAGCTGCGCAAGACCACGCAGGCCCGGATCGGTCTCGGCCGGGCCGGTAACGCCTTGCCGACCCGACGGGTGCTGGAACTGTCCGCCGCACATGCCGCGGCCCGCGATGCCGTGCACGTGCCGCTGGACGTGGATCGACTCCGGGAAGCTCTCCTCGATGTGGGCATCGGTGAGCCGACCGTGGTGACCAGTAAGGCCACCTCCCGCGACGAGTATCTGCGCCGGCCCGATTTGGGACGCCAACCCGCCGAGGGCATGTCGGTACCCGACAGCGGCGCCGACATCGGTTTCGTGCTGGCCGACGGGCTGTCGCCGACGGCGCTGGACCGCCACGGTGTGGCGTTGCTGACGGCCCTGGTGGCCGAGCTCAAGGGCCGTCACACCCTGGCTCCGCCGGTGATCGCCACCCAGGCCCGCGTCGCCCTCGGTGATCACATCGGGGCCCAGGCGCACGTCCGGACTCTGCTGGTCATCATCGGGGAGCGCCCCGGCTTGAGCGTCGCCGACAGCCTGGGCATCTATCTCACGCACCTGCCGATGCCCGGCCGCACCGACGCCGATCGCAACTGCATCTCCAACATCCACCCACCCGACGGCCTCGGATATGCCGAAGCCGCCCGGGTGGCGGCCGGCCTGGTCGACGGCGCGCTGGCGCTGGGCCGCTCCGGCGTCGACCTGAAGGACACCTCACGCACCTCGGAGCTCGACCCGACCCGCATGACCCAGCTCAACTGAACAGGAGTCTCGATGACCGTACGTGCCGTCCTGTCTCTGCTCGCCGCGACGACGGTCGCCTTGGCGGGTTGCGGCACCGGCGAGGACTCGGGGGAGTCGTCCGCTGCCGAAGCGCCCGGGTGTCGCACCCTGGTCGACAACCCCGGTTGGTACGGCGACAACCGGGACCGGATCAACGCGATGCTCGCGGAGTTGGGTACCTGCGGCGTGGATGGCTCAGTGGCCGACGGTGCTCCGCTGGCGCTCTTCGACTGGGACAACACCGTGGTCAAAAACGACATCGGTGACGCCACCTTCTTCTGGATGGTGCGCAACGGCAAGTTGCGGGCGCCCGCCGGCGGCGACTGGTCGACCACCAGCCCCTACCTCACCCCGCAGGCCGCCGCGGCACTCGGCAAGGCTTGTGCCGCAACCACTCCGGGCCGGCCGATGCCGACCGGCACCGATCTCGGGTGCGCCGACGAACTGGTGTCGGTGTACACCGAGGGGCAGACGCGGGCCGACGAACCGGCCTTCGCCGGGTTCAACGCCCGCCGGTTCGAGCCGTCGTACGCGTGGGCGGCCCAGATGCTGGCCGGCTGGCCCGAGTCGGAACTGACCGGGTTCGCCGAGGCCGCCCGCAAGGAGAATCTCGCCGCGCCCGAGGGCACCGAGCAGAAGGTCGGCAGCGGTGACGAGACCGGCTGGGTCCGGTACTACCCAGAGATGCGCGACCTGGTGAAAACATTGCGGGCCAACGGTTTCGACGTTCGAATCATCTCCGCCTCGGCCGAGCCGGTGGTGCGGGTGTGGGCGGCCGATCTCGGCTTCACCCCGGACAAGGTGATGGGCGTGCGCACCGAGCGCGACGGCGATGTGCTGACGTCGAAGCTGGTGCCGTGCGGCGGTGAGGTGGCCATCCCGTACATCGAGGGCAAGCGATGCCGGGTCAACGAGGAGGTCTTCGGGATCAAGGGCCCCGCTGCGTTCGAGCAGCAGGCCGAGGCCCAGCGGGCGGCGTTCGGCGCCGGGGACTCCGACACCGACGTCACGTTCCTCACCGATGCCACCGCCTTGCGCCTTGTGCTCAACCGCAACAAGACCGAGCTGATGTGCTCGGCCTACGACAACGCCGACGGTCGTTGGCTGGTGAACCCGATGTTCATCGACCCGAAGAAGAAGCAGGTCGAGGCGTACGAATGCGCGACGGAGGGCTTCATCGAGCCCAGCGGCAGCCAGGCCCCGCTTCGCCGCCCGGACGGCAGTGTGGTGCCTGACCAAAAGGATTCGGTGTCTTAGTTGAATTACACCTAGTTGAATTACACCTAGTGGCGCCGAACGTGAACACGATCGCGAAATTTCTCGACAATCTCGCGACGTGTTCACGTTGGGCACTCCCGATGCCGCCAGGCGCGTTTTGACCTGCGCGGACACCCACCGGTAAGCTGCTCCGTTGGTGTGTGCTGCCCGTGTGGGCGCGGTCCCCGGGTCAACGTCGGTCGCCGGGACATCGTAGAGCGCAGACCTGACCGGCCCCCGGGACATCCTGGGACTCAACCCGAGAAGAAGAGGTAAGCGCTGTGCCTACGTACACGCCGAAGGCGGGTGACACCACGCGTCAGTGGTACGTCATCGACGCCCAAGACGTGGTGCTCGGCCGGCTCGCCGCGGCAGCTGCCAATCTGCTGCGCGGCAAGCACAAGCCGACATTCACGCCGAATGTCGACGGTGGCGACTTCGTCATCGTCATCAACGCCGACAAGATCTCCGTCAGCGGTAACAAGCTGACCAACAAGTTCGCTTACAGCCACTCGGGTTACCCGGGCGGTCTGCGCAAGCGCACCATCGGCGAGCTGCTGCAGAAGCACCCGACCCGCGTCGTCGAGAACGCGATCATCGGCATGCTGCCGCACACCAAGCTCGGTCGGCAGATCCAGAAGAAGCTCAAGGTCTACGCCGGCCCGGATCATCCGCACGCCGCGCAGCAGCCGGTTCCGTACGAGATCAAGCAGGTGGCCCAGTGACCGAGACGATTGAAAACGGTGACGTGGTCGAAACCGTGACCGAGACCGTGGAGCTGGAGCAGCGCGAGCCGGTCATCATCGACCGTCCCATCCAGACCGTCGGCCGCCGCAAGGAGGCCGTGGTGCGGGTGCGCCTGGTGCCCGGCACCGGCCAGTTCAACCTGGACGGCCGCAGCCTGGAGAACTACTTCCCGAACAAGGTGCACCAGCAGCTGATCAAGGCCCCGTTGGTGACCGTCGACCGCCTCGAGCAGTTCGACATCTACGCCCACCTCGATGGTGGCGGCCCCTCGGGTCAGGCCGGCGCCCTGCGCCTGGCGATCGCCCGTGCGCTGATCCTGGTGCAGCCGGAGGACCGGCCCGCACTCAAGCGTGCCGGCTTCCTGACGCGTGACCCGCGTGCCATCGAGCGCAAGAAGTACGGCCTCAAGAAGGCCCGCAAGGCGCCTCAGTACAGCAAGCGCTGATCTGTGCGAGTCATGGCCGCCGGGCATGGGGACAACTCCCATGCCCGGCGGTTTTTTTCGGTCTTTTTCCGGGGTGCCTCAGCAAGCGGCCGCCGACCCCGCCACCAGTGTCGAAAGTGAGCAGGGCGAACCCCAAGGCGGTCCGAACCGGCGACGGGGACCAGGGCGAATTATTAAATTTTGGTTTGAGTACCGCCGAAAGCGTGCAACCCGTGGAGGCGAAGTGGGGGCGCTGTACTGCGCCTGGAACAGACCGAACCGCTTCCCGACTGAGAGGAGTACTGCATGCTTTCGATGAAGAACGACACCCTCAAACGAGTGACGGTAGGGGCCGCTCTGGGAGGGGCGCTCTTCTTCTCGGCCGGTGTGGGGTTGGCCAACGCCGATACCCAGGACGGCAGGGTTGACGTCTCCGTCGGTTCGGCCGGGGTGCTAGAGAATGTCGAGGTCTCCTCGGCCGCGGAGTTGGCGGCCAAGGTGTGCGACACCGATGCCGGCACGGTGACGTCGGCCGCGCAGAAGGTCGATGCCAGCGGCACCGAGCAGAACGTCTGCGACAACACGATCGGAGCCGTGAGCTTCCGTCAGAACGAGGCCGCCCCGGCCCATAGCGGGGCCGCCACCGAGCCGTCGAGCTACACCGAGGGCACGGGTCCCGAGGAGAGCGATACCGCGCCGACCACCACGACGTCGCCCACGACGACGCCGGCGCCCGGTTCCGCCCCGAGCGAGGACACTGACGCCCCGATCGGCTGATCCGATCCGCTGAATCACCGCCCGCATCTGATCCAGGTGCGGGCGGTGATCTGCGTCTGGGGTCACGGGGTCATCTCGATTGAGCCCCGAGATGGTCGCTGACCTCGTCGGTTGTGTTTCTGACGGTCGATTATGAGAAGTTTGAGAGCATGGGTCGACTGTTCGGCACCGATGGGGTGCGCGGGGTCGCCAACCGTGATCTGACTGCCGAGCTGGCGGTTGCGCTCGGTTCGGCGGCGGCGCGGCGACTCGCCAACTCTTCCGGGACCCGCCGCCCGGTGGCGGTCGTCGGACGCGATCCGCGGGCCAGCGGCGAGATGCTGGAAGCCGCGGTGATCGCCGGTATCACCAGCGAGGGCGTCGACGCCCTACGGGTCGGGGTGCTGCCGACCCCGGCGGTGGCCTATCTGACCAGCGCCTACGACGCCGACTTCGGGGTGATGATCTCCGCGTCGCACAACCCGATGCCCGACAACGGCATCAAGATCTTCGGTCCGGGCGGACACAAGCTCGACGACGCCGCTGAGGACCGGATCGAGGAACTCGTGCAGGCGGGTCCCGGGAACCGGCCCACGGGCGCAGGTATCGGCCGGGTGCTCGACGCCGAAGACGCGCTGGACCGCTACCTCCGCCACGCCTCCAAGGCCGTCACCACCCGGCTGGAGGGCATGACTGTCGTGGTCGATTGCGCGCACGGCGCGGCATGGGCCGCCGCGCCGCGGGCTTACCGGGCCGCCGGAGCGAACGTCATCGCGATCAACGCCGAGCCCAACGGCCTCAACATCAACGACGGCTGCGGGTCCACCCATATGGAGACGCTGCAGGCCGCGGTCCTCGAGCACGGCGCCGACCTGGGGCTCGCGCACGACGGCGACGCCGACCGGTGCCTGGCCGTGGACGCCTCCGGTCAGGTGATCGACGGGGACGCGATCATGGTGGTGCTGGCACTGGCGATGCAGGAGGCCGGCGAGCTGGCGTCGAACACGCTCGTGGCCACCGTGATGAGCAATCTCGGGTTGCACCTGGCCATGCGGGCCGCCGGTATCGAGGTTCGCACCACCGGCGTCGGAGACCGTTACGTCCTGGAGGAGCTGCGGGCCGGCGAGTATTCGCTCGGTGGCGAGCAGTCCGGCCACATCGTGTTGCCCGGGCTCGGCACGACCGGTGACGGCATCGTCACGGGCCTGCGCCTGATGTCGCGGATGGCTCAGACCCTCAGCTCGTTGGCCGCGCTCGCCGAGCCGATGCATACCTTGCCGCAGGTCCTCATCAATGTGGCCGTGGCGGACAAGGCAGCGGTGGCCGAGGCGCCGTCCGTGCAGTCGGCGGTCGCCGAGGCCGAGGCCGAACTCGGCGATACCGGCCGAATCCTGTTGCGGCCGTCGGGCACCGAGCAGGTGGTTCGGGTGATGGTCGAAGCGGCCGACGAGAACACGGCCCGGATGGTGGCCGTGCGCGTGGCCGATTCGGTCAGCGGCCAGTCCGCCTGAGGGAACCAGAACGCGTCCGGTTGCGTCTAAACCGGGCATGGGACAACTTGACCTGGCCCGTATTGACGTCGCGGCGGTGCTTGCCGCCGCGCAGCAGTACGACGCGATCGCCGACCTGCTCGAGGGCAACTCCCGGAACCGGTTGAGCTGCCCTGCGTTCGGCGGCGCCACCGCCGGCCGACAGCATGTTGCCCACGGTGAGGCTGTCCGATCCGGCACCCAGGACCTTGCCGACGCCGTGCGGCAGTGGGCCCGAGCAGCCGGTGAGATCGCGGCGATGCTGCGGCTCTGCGCCGACCGGTATGCGGCCACCGACGAGCTGGCCGCGAGCCGGGTGGGCTGAGTGATGTCCCGAAGTGGCGACGTGGCAACGACTTTGGCGCAGGGCATGCCCGCCGTGGACACACTGGCCGAATACGTCTGGGCGGCACACCAGCTCGGCTACCAACACCCCGATCTGACCACCCAGCCCGCCGCGATGTACGACCGGTACTGCGCCGAGGAGGGGCTCGACCTTGGCGCACTCGAGGCCGACCGGGCCGCGCTCACCGCAGCCGCGGCGGTCGCCGAACAAGCGTTGCAGCTGCAGCGCGAGCAGGCCGACGCGCTCGCCGCGGCCTGGCAGGGCGGCGGGGCGGCAGCCTCGCACACCTTTCTGACGGGCCACGCCACCGCGTCCGAGCAGCTGGTCACGGCGTTGCGGACCGCGGCCGAGGCGCTCGGCACGCTTGGCGATCGATTGTGGCGGGCGGTCGACGACAAGGTCTCGGCTGCCATCGAGATAGAGCAACGGTGCGCCTCGCACCGCGACGTCTGGTTGGCTGCGGCCCGGACGGTGCGCAGCGGGGTGGGGCAGCGCGATACGGCCGCCGAACTCGTCGACCAACAGGTCAGGCCGTTTGTTGCCGAGCATGTCGGCGGTGATTGGCTGACCGCGATGCGCGCCGGAACCGCCGCGGTGGCCGACGCGTACGAGGATGCGCTCAGCGCGATCCGGGCCGCGCCGCTGCCTGTGTTCGCGGTTCCCGGGCAGCTGGGGCCGACAAGCGGAGGGCGGCTCGACACTGCGGGCGTTCCGTCGTATTACCCACCAGCACAAACTGTTTCGGCGGTACCCGCCTCCGCGCCTGCGTATGCCGCACCGGCTGCCGCGCCGGCGTCGGTGTCTGCACCGGGAAGCCCCGCACCCCAACCACCGGTTCCAGATCCGGTGGGCGGCATCGGTGCCGACGCCCCCGTCACC
>NZ_LZJD01000164.1:0-537 GCF_001666875.1 Mycobacterium sp. E802 | reverse complement strand
AACCCGTACCGACACGTGCCGCCAGTTGACCCACCGAAGGCGCCTCGAACACCGCGCGCACGGCGAGATCGGCGTCCAGGCTGCTGTTGATCGCGTTGATCACCCGAGTTGCCGACAGCGAGTCCCCACCGAGATCGAAAAACGAATCGTCGATCCCGACCCGCTCCAACCCGAGAACCTGGGCGTAGATGCCGGCCACAATCTCCTCGACCGCGGTGGTGGTGATGGCGGCGCTCCCCTTGACGGTCAACGGCAAACTCGACAGGCGTGCCCTTCCGGCGCCGGACTACACCGATGCCGAGGCCTACCGTGCCCCGACCACCGCGGTCGAGGAGATTGTGGCCGGCATCTACGCCCAGGTTCTCGGGTTGGAGCGGGTCGGGATCGACGATTCGTTTTTCGATCTCGGTGGGGACTCGCTGTCGGCAACTCGGGTGATCAACGCGATCAACAGCAGCCTGGACGCCGATCTCGCCGTGCGCGCGGTGTTCGAGGCGCCTTCGGTGGGTCAACTGGCGGCACGTGTCGGTACGGGTT
>NZ_LZJD01000163.1:0-24581 GCF_001666875.1 Mycobacterium sp. E802 | reverse complement strand
CAACACCACGGCAACCAACCCATCCAACTACCACCCACCACAACCTCATTCACACGCTGGGCCGAACTACTCGACCACACCGCCGGGCACCCTGACGTCGTCAGCCACACCGACGTATGGCGACGCATAACCTCGACCGCTGCAGTGTTCCCGGCCGTACACCCCACGCTGGACACCTACGAGACAGCCGGACAGTTCTCCGTGTCGTTGGACACCAGGACCACCCGCGGGCTGCTCGGTGAGGTGCCCGCAGCGTTCCACGCCGGAACACAAGACATTTTGCTGATCGCGTTCGCCCTGGCGCTCGCTGAATTCACGCGTAGTGCAAGCACGTCGATCACCATTGACGTCGAAGGCCACGGGCGTCATGACGAACTCGGCGGTGACGTCGACCTGTCCCGCACGATCGGCTGGTTCACCGCCAAATACCCCGTCGCCCTCACACCAGGCGAACTGCGCTGGACCCAAGTCGTCGCCGGCGACCCCGCCCTCGGCACAATCATCAAAGACGCCAAAGAACAACTACGCAACCAACCCGACGGCCTCACCTACGGCCTCCTGCGCTACCTCAACCCCGACGTAAACCTCGAAGAGGCCGATCCGACAGTCGCATTCAACTACCTCGGCCGGCTGGCCGGGACTGCCGAGAGAAGTTCGGAGGCGTCCTGGCGGATCTGCCCCGAGGAATCCGCGGTGACGCGTACCGCCGGTGCGGTGCCCACCCGGCTCGGGCACACCGTCGAGCTCAACGCCGTTACCGTCGACACCGACGCCGGTCCGCAGCTGAACGCCGATTGGACCTGGGCGCGTTCAGTACTCGACCACGTCCAGATCAGCGAGTTGAGCCAGTTGTGGTTCGACGCGCTGGTCGGCATCTGCGCGCATGTCGAACGCGGCGGGGGAGGACTGACGCCGTCGGACATCGCTCCTGCGTCACTCAGTCAACATCAGATCGACGAGCTGAACCGCCAACACCGCATCGCCGACATTCTGCCGCTGACCCCGCTGCAACAAGGATTGCTCTTCCACGTCGTGGCGCGGGGCGCCGGCGATGTCTATGCGATGCAGTTGGACATCACGTTGAGCGGCCAGGTCGACGAGCGCAGGTTGTGCGACGCGGTCCACACGGTGGTGAGGCGCCATCCGCACCTGCTGGCACGGTTCAGCGACCAGTTCGAACAACCGGTGCAGATCATTCCGAGCGACCCGGTGGCTCCCTGGTGGTATCTCGAACTCGACTCCGACGGTGTCGGCGTCGAGGCGCAGATCGACCGCATCTGCGCGGCCGAACGGACTGCGGTGTGCGCGCTTGCCGACGAGCCCGGCTTCCGGGGGGCTCTGCTCCGGTTGGCCGCCGATCGGCATCGGCTGATCCTCACCGCGCACCACATCGTCCTCGACGGTTGGTCGATGCCGATCCTGCTGCAGGAGATCTTCGCGGTCTACCAGGGCCGCCGGTTGCCTGCACCGCCGTCCTACCGCAGCTTCATCACCTGGCTCGGCGAACGCGACCGCGATGCCGCCCGCGCGGCGTGGTGCCGGCTTTTCGCCGGCTTCGAGACTCCGGCCTTGCTCGGCTCCGGAGACCGAGACGCACCGGCTCAGCGCGGCATCGAGACTTTCGGTCTACCCGTGGTGCTGACGCGGGCGCTCAGCGAGCTGGCGCGTTCCCAGCGCACCACCGCCAACATCGTCGTGCAGGCGGCATTCGCACAACTGTTGTGCTGGCTCACCGGCCGCCACGACATTGCCTTCGGCACGACGGTCTCGGGACGGCCGTCCGAGGTCGCCGACGCCGAGTCGATGGTCGGGCTACTGATCAACACGGTGCCGGTGCGGGCCGTCTTCACCCCGGCCACCACCACGGTCGATCTGCTGAACCAACTTCAGCACGCTCACAACGACACCCTGGAGCACCACCATCTGGCGCTCACCGACATCCACCGGATCACCGGACACGACAAGCTGTTCGACGCACTCTTGGTGTTCGAGAACTATCCGATCGACCTCACCGCCCCGTTGAGTGCCGACGGCCTCACCGTGGCCGAATTCAAGTTTCACGAATCCAACCACTATCCCCTCGCAGTCCAGGTCCTGCCGGGCGACGCCATGGGTCTGCGGGTCGAATACGACACCGATGTCTTCGACCCGTCCGCCGTCGCGGCATTGATCGAGCGGCTGACAACGGTGTTGTCCGCCATGACCACCGATCCGTGGCGGCCGTTGTCGGCGATCGATCCGCTCGATGCGGTGGCCCACGCCCGGCTGGACGAGTGGAGCCATCGCGGAGCATTGACGGAATCGGCACCGGCCCAGACCATTCCGGCGCTGTTCGAGGAGCAGGTTGGGCGGACCCCCGACGCGGTGGCGGTGACTTGCGGCGGCCGCTCGATGACGTACCGGGAGCTCGACCACGCGGCCAACCGGTTGGCGCATGTACTGTCTGGCCGCGGAGCCGGCCGCGGCGAGGTCGTGGCGGTGCTTTTCTCGCGGTCCAGCGAGGCATTGGTGGCCATCCTCGCCGTACTGAAGACCGGCGCCGCGTATGTACCCGTCGACCCGGCGCTCCCGCCGGCGCGTATCGAATTCATGGTGGCCGATGCGGCACCGATCCTCGCGGTCACCACGGCTGCACATCGATCTCTCCTGGCCGGGTGTGATCTGCCCGTCATCGACATCGACGATTGCGGTGCGGTCAACCAGTCCAGCACCGCACTGCCGGGCCCGACACCCGATGACATCGCGTACATCATCTACACCTCGGGCACCACCGGTGCGCCGAAAGGCGTTGCCATCGCGCACCGCAACGTGCCCGGGTTGTTCGGCGCCCTGGGCGGCGACGTGTCATCGGAGCCTGGGCAGGTGTGGACCCAGTGGCACTCGTACAGCTTCGACGTCTCGGTGTGGGAGATCTTCGGAGCACTGCTGCACGGGGCGCGCCTGGTCGTGGTTCCCGAACCCGTCGCCGCATCGCCCGACGACTTCCATCAGTTGCTGGTCACCGAACAGGTGACCGTCTTGAGCCAGACCCCGTCGGCGGCAGGCATCATCGCCGCTCACAGTCTGGATTCGATGGTGCTGGTGGTCGCCGGTGAAGCCTGTCCGCCGGAGTTGATCGAGCGCTGGGCGCCGGCCCGGGCGGTGATCAACGCCTACGGTCCGACCGAAGCCACGGTGTACGCGTCGATGAGCGCACCGCTGACCGGTGCACCAACCGTGCCGATCGGTGCACCGGTGTCCGGGGTCGCGTTGTTCGTGCTGGACTCCTGGCTACGCCCGGTGCCCCCGGGTACGGTCGGCGAACTGTACATCGCCGGCCGCGGTGTGGGCGTGGGCTATTGGCGACGGGCCGGCCTGACATCATCGCGGTTCGTGGCGTGCCCATTCGGTGCCACTGGGCAGCGGATGTATCGCACCGGTGACCTGGTTCGGTGGGGCACCGACGGTCAGTTGCAGTATCTGGGGCGCGCCGACGAGCAGGTCAAGATCCGCGGGTACCGCATCGAGTTGGGGGAAATCCAAACGGCCTTGGCCGATCTGGACGGGGTGACCCAAGCCGTGGTGATCGCTCGCGACGACGACGGAACGAGCGTGCGGCTGGTGGGATACATCACCGGTACCGCCGATCCGGGCCGCATCAAAGAGCAGCTGGCCGAACGGTTGCCCAGCTATATGGTGCCCACTGCCATCGTGGCGATCGACAGCGTGCCGCTGACGGTGAACGGCAAGCTCGACCGGCGTGCGCTTCCCGCACCGGGATTCGTCGACACCGACCGCTACCGTGCACCGGGCAACCCGGTCGAGGAGATCGTGGCCGACATCTATGCGCGGGTTCTCGGCCACGAGCGCGTCGGCGTCGCCGATTCGTTCTTCGAGCTGGGCGGCGATTCGCTGACCGCGATGCGTCTGGTCGCCACGGTCAACAATGCCCTGGACGCCGGGATCACGGTGCGCTGTTTGTTCGATGCGCCCACGGTGTCCCAACTGGCGTCACAGATCGATCGCCGCGGACCGGGCGTGGCAGCGTTGACTGCCGGGGAGCGGCCTGCGGTCATTCCGTTGTCGTTCGCGCAGTCCCGACTGTGGTACCTGGACCAGTTACTCGGTGCCTCGGCGGTTTACAACATGGCGGCGGCATTCCGGCTTTACGGTTCGCTCGATGTCGACGCGTTGGGTGACGCGTTGGCCGATGTGGTGGCCCGACATGAGACCCTGCGAACATTGTTCGTCGAGCACGATGGCGTACCTCGTCAGTTGGTGATGGCGCCGGGCAGTGTCGAAATCGCCTGGAACGTGACCGATGCCACCGGGTGGACGGCTGACGAGCTCCACGCTGCGATCAGCGACGCGGCCGCATACACGTTTGATCTGAGTGCTGAACTTCCGCTGCGGGCCACGGTTTTCCGTATCACCGACACCGAGCATGTGCTCACGACCGTGGTGCATCACATCGCCGCCGACGGTTGGTCGGTCACCCCGTTGGCGACCGACCTGGGAATGGCCTATGCCGCCCGCAGCGCCGGACAGCAGCCGGCCTGGGCCGACCTGTCCGTGCAGTACGTCGACTACACACTGTGGCAGCGTGCACAGTTCGGCGACCTTCAGGACGGCGAAAGCCCCATCGCCACGCAGGTCGAATACTGGCGGGAGACGTTGGCCGGCATGCCCGAACGCCTGGCACTGCCGACCGATCGGCCGTACCCGATGGTCGCCGACCTCCGCGGTGCCACCATGGCAGTCCAGTGGCCGGTCGAGTTGCACCGGCAGATTCACCGCCTCGCCTGCGAACGCGACGCGACCAGTTTCATGGTGGTGCAAGCGGCCCTGCTCGTCGTGCTTTCCAGGCTGAGCGGGAGTTCTGATGTGGCAGTGGGGTTCCCGATCGCCGGCCGCACCGACCCCGTCCTGGATGATCTGGTGGGCTTCTTCGTCAACACCTTGGTGTTGCGGGTTGACCTGGCCGGCGATCCCACGATCGCCGAGGTGATCGACCGGGTGCGGACTCGCAGCCTGGCTGCCTACGAGCATCAGGACGTGCCGTTCGAGGTGCTCGTCGACCAACTGAACCCGGCCCGATCGCTGTCGCATCACCCTCTGGTGCAGGTGGCGCTGGCGTGGCAGAACGGTGTCGGACAGCAGGTCATCGATTCAACCACCGAAATGACGTTCGGCGATCTACAGGCAGTTCCGGTACCCGTCGAAACGCACACGGCACGAATGGATGTGAATCTATCGCTGGGAGAGCGTCGAACCGCCTCGGGTGAGCCGGCGGGGATCGGCGGGACTGTGGAGTTCCGCACCGATGTGTTCGACCCGAACAGCGTGGCAACGCTGATGGCGCGGTTGCGCCGCATCCTCACCATCATGACCACCGATCCGACTCTGCGGCTCTCGTCGGTGGACCTACTCGATGACGAGGAGCACGCCCACCTCGCGGCGATCGGCAACCATGCGGCGTTGAACTCCCCGGCACCGCGACCGGTGACCGTGAGCGCTCTGTTCGCCGACCATGCGACGCGGAACCCCGAAGCGGTCGCCCTCACCTGCGGCGAACGCTCCTGGACCTATCGGGAACTCGACGAGGCAGCGAACCGGTTGGCGCAGTTGCTGATCAGGAACGGAGCTGCTCCAGGTCAGTGCGTCGCGGTGTTGTTCAATCGCTCTGCCGAGGCGATCGTCGCGATCCTGGCCGTGCTGAAGACCGGTGCCGCGTACCTCCCGATTGATCCGGCGGTGCCCGAGACCCGGTTGGAGTTCGTGCTCGGTGACGCGCGGCCGATCGTCGCGGTCACCACCACAGATCTCGTGGATCGCCTGCAGGAGCGTGGTCTGGTGGTCATCGATGTGGCCGATGACCACCAAACCCTTGCGGCCGACAGCGAACCCGGCACGCTGCCGTCCCCGAGCGTTGACGATGTCGCGTATCTGATCTATACGTCGGGCACGACGGGAACTCCCAAAGGCGTTGCCGCCACCCACCACAACGTCACCCAGCTGTTGGCTACGCTCGACGCCGGGCTACCACGGCCCGGCGTGTGGCCCCTGTGCCATTCACTCGCGTTCGACGTCTCGGTATGGGAAATTTTCGGCGCCCTGCTCCGAGGCGGTCGGGTTGTGGTGGTGCCCGAAGACACCGCGGTCTCACCCGTGGACTTTCACGCTCTCCTGGTTCGCGAACACGTCGACGTGTTGACCCAAACTCCTTCGGCAGTGGCGGCATTGCCGCGCGAGGGGCTCGAGTCGGCGACTCTGGTGGTGGTCGGCGAAGCCTGCCCGCCGGAGGTGGTGGACCACTGGGCACCGGGGCGGGTGATGATCAACGCCTACGGACCCACGGAGACCACGATGTGCGTCGCGATCAGCGCGCCGCTCACACCCGGTCTCGGCGTACCGATCGGCTCACCGGTGTCCGGCGCCGCGCTCTTCGTCCTCGACGAGTGGTTGCGTCCCGTGCCGGTCGGTGTCGTCGGTGAGCTGTATGTGGCGGGATCGGGTGTGGGGTACGGCTATCTGGGCCGGACCGCGTTGACCGCCACCCGCTTTGTGGCCTGTCCGTTCGGCGTGGGGGAGTCGGCGGCGCGCATGTACCGCACCGGCGACCTGGTGTCCTGGCGACCGGACGGTCAGCTGACCTATCTGGGCCGTGCCGATGAGCAGGTCAAGATCCGTGGGTACCGCATCGAACTCGGCGAGATCCAGTCGGTTCTCACCGCGCTCGACGGCGTGGACCACGCGGCGGTGATCGCCCGCGAGGACCGTCCCGGCGACAAGCGACTCGTCGGCTATGTGACTGGCACAGCCGATTCGTCAAGCGTGCGCAGTCAATTGGCCGAGCAACTGCCGGCCTACCTGGTGCCGGCTGCGGTGGTGCGGCTCGACGCACTCCCGTTGACGGTCAACGGAAAGCTGGATGTCCGAGCGCTCCCGGCACCGGATTACGGCTCTGCGCAGGGCGGCTACCGTGCGCCCGCGGACGCCGTCGAAGAGCTTCTCACCGGCATTTACGCTCAGGTCCTGGGGATAGAACAAGTAAGCGCCGACGATTCATTCTTCGATCTGGGCGGCGACAGCATCCTGTCCATGCAGGTGGTGTCTCGGGCCCGGGCCGCCGGCCTGGTGTGTCGGCCACGAGACATTTTCGTCGAGCAGACGGCGGCCCGGTTGGCTCGCGTGGTCGCGGTGGCCGGAAGCGACTCCGGCCCGGTCGATGACGGCGTCGGGCCGGTCCTGGCCACCCCGATCATCCGCTGGTTGCATGACGTGCAACGCACCGGTGGCCCTGTCGACGAGTTCAATCAGACACTTCTGGTGCAGGCGCCGGTTGGGGCCGACGAAGCAGACGCCGTAATCATGCTGCAGGCCTTGCTCGATCGGCATGCCATGCTGCGACTGCGGGCGACAGACGACATCGACGGCTGGGTGTTGACCGCAGCCGCGCCGGGCGCCGTCGATGCGAGGACGTGTCTGGAATCGGTTGACACCCTGACGGACGATGCGCTCGTGGCGGCGCGCATGCGGCTGAACCCGGCGGCCGGGATGATGCTGAGTGCGCTGTGGGTGAACTCCACGAGCCAGCTGGTGTTGATCGGCCATCACCTGGCCATCGACGGGGTGTCATGGCGAATTGTGTTGGACGACCTCAACATCGCCTGGACGCAGCATCGCGCCGGCCGGCCGGTGGTGCTGCCACCGACTGGGACGTCGTTCGCTCGATGGGCCGAACGTCTCGACACTCACGCCGATCGCCCGGAAGTCATCGCCCACACCGAGGCGTGGCGAAAGGCGCTCAACGCCAGGAGGTTGTTGCCGCCGATCCGACCGCACGAGGACACCTATGAGAACGCCGGGCAGCTGTCGATCTCATTGGACGCAGCGACCACCCGCATGCTCCTCGACGAGGTGCCTGCGGCGTTCCGCGCCGGGACACAAGACATCTTGCTGATCGGGTTCGCACTTGCGGTGGCCGAATTCGGCGGGGTGCTGGGCATCCCCGGTACCCGGATCGGCATCGACGTCGAGGGCCACGGGCGGCACGAGGAACTCGCCGCTGACATCGACCTGTCCCGAACCCTCGGGTGGTTCACCACCAAGTACCCGGTGGCATTGGAGATCGGGGACCGGCACGTCGCGGATCACCCCTACCGGCTGACCTGGTCCCAGGTGGCAACCGGTGATGCGGCGTTGGGCAGCGCGGTCAAAGCAGCCAAAGAGCAGCTTCGCTCGTTGCCGTCACCGTTGACCTATGGTCTCCTGCGCTACCTGAACGCCGATGTCGACCTCGAAGCTGACGAGCCGACAATCGGATTCAACTATCTGGGGCGTCTCGGCGCCGCGTCCACCGAGAGCAACGGCGGGTGGCGGGTATCGCCGGACGGTCTGTCGGCCACCAGGGCGGCGGCCGCGACATCGATGTCGTTGACCCATACCGTCGCGCTCGACACGGGCATCCTCGACACCGATACCGGACCGCATCTGCAAGCCAACTGGACCTGGGCCCGGTCGGCAGTCGACGAGGCTCAGATCAGCCGGCTCAGCCAACTGTGGCTGGATGTCCTGACCGGCATCTGCACCCACGTGCGAAACGGCGGCGGCGGATTGACCCCGTCGGACATCGCGCCCGCTCGGCTCCACCAGCACGAGATCGACGAGCTACAGCGCCGGCATCGGATCGCGGACATCTTGCCGCTGACCGCATTACAGCAGGGTCTGATCTTTCACAGCAGCACAGCGCACGGGCCCGAGGACGACCTGTATGTGGTGCAGTTGGACATCACCGTCAGCGGTGCGCTCGACGCAGATCGACTGGCCGAGGCCGTGCAGGCAGTGGCCGGCCGCCATCCGCATCTGGCGGCGCGGTTCTGCGAACAGTTCGACGAGCCGGTGCAGATCATCCCGGCCGATCCCACGGCCGGATGGCGGTACGTCGAATTCGACTCGGCGGCAACCGAGCAGCAGATTCAGCAGGTGTGCGAGCAGGAACGTGCCGCGGTCTGCGACCTGGCCCACCCTCCGGCCTTCCGGGTGGCGGTGATCCGCACCTCGACAGACCAGCACCGCGTCGTGCTCACCAACCACCACATCGTGCTCGACGGCTGGTCACTGCCCATCCTGTTGCAGGAGATCTTCGCCGCCTATCACGGGCATCAGCTGCAGGCCGCCACGCCGTATCGCAGCTTCATCAACTGGCTGTCCGATCGCGACGTCGCGGCCGCCCATGCCGCCTGGCGTGAGGTGCTCGACGGTTTTGACACGCCGACGCTCGTCGGTCCGTCCCACAAACCGGTACCGGGGCCGCGCGGGGTACGGACGCATCAGGTGTCGCCGGAAACGACTCGGGCGCTCGCCGAATTGGCCCGGTCGCAGCGCACCACCGTCAACATCGTGTTGCAGGCGGCCTGGGCGCTGCTGCTGAACTCGCTGACCGGCCAACGTGATATCGCGTTCGGCACCGTGGTGTCGGGCCGGCCGGCCGAGGTGGTGGGCGCTGAAACGATGGTGGGATTGCTGATCAACACCGTGCCGGTACGCGCCGACATCACGGCGGCGACCACCACCACCGCTCTGCTCGGCAAGCTGCAGCGTCAGCACACTGAAACCCTTGAGCACCAGCATGTGTCGCTGAGCGAAATGCATCGCATCACCGGCCACGACCGCCTGTTCGACACCCTGTTCGTTTTCGAGAACTATCCGGTGGACACCGACGCATTGTCAGGCGGCGGTGACGGATTGGAGATCACCGAGTACACCAGCCACGAGTCCACCGACTATCCGCTCACCATGCAAGCCATACCCGGTGCCCAACTGGGTCTGCGTCTTGAGTACGACACCGGCGTCTTCGACGCTGCTGCCATCGACATCCTCACCAATCGGGTCGAGGCCGTGGTGCAGGCAATGACAGCCGATCCGGACCGCGCACTGTCCGCGGTCAACCTCCTCGACGAGACCGAACGCACGCAACTTGCGCAGTGGGGCAATCGGGCCGTTCTCACCCGTCTACCGCAACCGGCGTCGGTACCGGAACAGTTCGCCGCCCAGGTGCGACGGGCACCAGAGTCCGTGGCGGTGGTCTGCGGAGACACGGCGTTGACGTATCGGGAACTCGACGAGTCCGCAAACCGCCTGGCGCGCATGCTCGTCGGCCACGGCGCCGGTCCCGGTGAACGGGTGGCGTTGATGTTCGGACGTTCGGCCGAGGCGATCGTGGCGATCCTGGCGGTGCTCAAGGCCGGCGCGGCCTACCTGCCGATCGACCCGGCGCTGCCGCAGGCCCGCGTCGAGTTCATGCTCACCGACGCGGCCCCGCTGGCCGCGGTCACAACCGCCGACCTGGCTGAGCGGTTCGGGCAACACGGCCTGACGATCATCGATGTCGCGGACCCCGCGCTCGCGGCCCAGAGCGGCGCGCCGTTGGTGCCACCGGCACCCGACGACATGGCCCACATCATCTACACCTCGGGTACCACCGGGCAGCCGAAGGGGGTGGCGGTCACCCAGCGCAATGTGACCCAACTCTTCGACTCGCTCCAGATCGGGGTACCGCTGGCGCCGGGACAGGTGTGGACGCAGTTCCACTCGTATGCTTTCGACTTCTCGGTGTGGGAGATCTGGGGTGCGCTTCTGCACGGCGGGCGGCTGGTGGTGGTACCCGACACCACGACCCGTTCCCCGGAAGACTTCCACGCCTTGCTGGTTCGTGAGCAGGTGACAGTGCTGACGCAGACGCCGTCGGCGGCCGGGGTGCTGCCGGTGGACGGCCTGGAGGCCACGACGCTGGTGATCGGGGCGGAGCCGTGCCCACCCGAATTGGTGGATCGCTGGGCACCCGGGCGGGTGATGGTCAATGTCTACGGGCCGACCGAGACCACGATGTGGCTGTGCGCCAGCGCTCCGCTGGAAGCCGGTTCCGGCGCACCGCCGATCGGGGCGCCGACAGCCTGGGCGGCTTTTTTCGTGTTGGACGAGTGGCTGCGTCCGGTGCCCGCGGGCGTGGTCGGCGAGCTGTATCTGGCCGGGGCCGGAGTCGGCATCGGGTACTGGCGCCGGGCGGGGCTGACCGCCTCGCGGTTCATGGCCTGCCCGTTCGGCGAGCCAGGAACCCGGATGTATCGCACGGGCGATCTCGTCCGCTGGCGTGCGGACGAGCAGTTGGATTACCTCGGTCGTGCCGACGAACAGGTCAAGATCCGCGGGTATCGCATCGAACTCGGCGAGATCCAGTCGGCGCTCACTGCGGTGGCCGGTGTCGAACAAGCCGCGGTGATCGCCCGCGAAGACCAGCCGGGTGACAAACGGCTCGTGGGATACATCACCGGAACTGCCGACCCGGTCACCGCGCGTGCGGCGCTTGCCGACCGGTTGCCCGGCTACATGGTTCCCGCCGTGGTCGTGGCCCTGCCGGCACTACCGGTGACGGTCAACGGCAAGCTCGACACCCGGGCCCTGCCGGCACCGGATTACCAGGATGTCGGTCAGTACCGCGCACCGGTGGGCGCGGACGAGGAGATATTGGCCGGGATCTACGCGCGGGTGCTCGGCGTCGAACGCGTCGGCGCCGACGACTCGTTCTTCGATCTGGGCGGCGACTCGGTCTCGACGATGCGTCTGGTCTCGGCGATCAATGCCGTTCTGGGCACCGACCTTTCGGTGCGTACCGTGTTCGAGGCGCCCACCGTCGCCGAGCTGGCGCTGTGTATCGGTGAGCATGCCGAGCCCGCCGAACCATTGGTCGCCGGGACGCGCCCGGACGTGATCCCGCTGTCGTTCGCCCAGAATCGGCTGTGGTTCGTCGATCAATTGCACGGACCCTCACCGGTGTACAACATGCCCGTCGGTCTGAGACTGCACGGCCGGCTCGACGTAGACGCCTTGGGTACCGCGCTGGCGGACGTGATCGGCCGTCACGAAAGCCTGCGTACCCGGTTCGATTCGCCGGGCGGGACACCCAGACAGGTGGTGATCTCTGCCGAGGAGGTCGATTTCGGCTGGGAGGTCGTCGACGCGACCGGCTGGACGGCCGCGGCGGTGGACGAGGCGATCGAGGAAACCGTTCAGTACCGTTTCGACCTATCTACCGAGATACCCATGCAGGCCAAGCTCTTTCAGGTCGGCGAGGCCGAACACGTGCTCGTTGCGGTGGTGCACCATATTGCCGCCGACGGGTGGTCGCTGGCACCGCTGGTGCGTGATCTGAATATCGCGTACGACGCCCGGCGTACCGGTCGCACGCCGGAATGGGCGCCGTTGCCGGTTCAGTACGTCGATTACACGCTGTGGCAGCGCACCCGGCTCGGGGACATCGCCGACGGTGACAGCCCGATCGCCGCGCAGCTGGCCTACTGGGAAGAAACGCTGGCCGGGCTGCCCGAACGTCTGGCGTTGCCCACCGATCGTCCCTACCCGCCGGTGGCAGATCAGCGCGGCGCCACCGTGACGGTGGAGTGGCCGGCGCAGTTGCAGCAGCAGGTGGCCGCCGTGGCCGGTGCACACAGTGCGACCAGTTTCATGGTGGTGCAAGCCGCGCTGCTGACAGTGCTTTCCAGGCTGAGCGCGAGTACTGATGTAGCCGTTGGCTTCCCGATCGCCGGCCGCAGTGATGCCGCGCTCGAGGAACTCGTCGGCTTCTTCGTCAACAATCTGGTGTTGCGCGTCGACCTGACCGGTGACCCGACGGTGGCGGAGCTGCTGACGCAGGTGCGCACGCGCAGCCTGGCCGCCTACGAGCATCAGGACGTGCCGTTCGAAGTCCTGGTGGAACGGCTCAACCCCACCCGCAGCCTGGCCCACCACCCGCTGGTGCAGGTGGCACTGGCCTGGCAGAACCTGCCGTGGCAGGACACCGGGCCGGCCGGCGGCCTGACGCTGGGGGATCTGCAGGTGACGCCGGTGGCGGTGGACACCGAGACCTCTCGCATGGACCTGACATGCTCGCTCGGCGAACGCTGGACCGCCTCCGGTGAACCCGCCGGCATCAGCGGGGCAGTGGAATTCCGCACCGACGTGTTCGACGCAGACAGCATCGCGGCGCTGATCGCACGGTGGCAGCGCGTGTTGGCGGTGATGACCGCGGACCCGAGCCGACGGCTCTCGACGATCGATGTGCTCGACGCTTCGGAACACGCCGAACTGGATGAGTGGGGTAACCGGGAAGCGCTGGCCGCCCCGGCCACGACCGGGGAATCGATTCCGGCACTGTTCGCCCAAGCGGCGGCCCGCACACCGGAGACCGTGGCGATCAGTTGCGCCGGCCGCGTGATGACGTATGGGGAACTGGACGGGGCCGCGGATCGACTGGCGGCCAGATTGATCGCGCACGGTGTGCGTCCGGGTGACCATGTGGCGTTGCTGGCCGAGCGCTCGGCCGAAGCCGTCGTTTCGATGCTGGCGGTGCTCAAGGCCGGCGCGGCATACCTGCCGATCGACCCGGTTTTGCCGGATGCGCGAATCGAATTCATGCTTGCCGATGCCGGTCCCACCGTGGCGGTCGTCACCGCCGGCCTGACCGGTCGACTGGCCGGATATGAGCTGCGGGTCATCGACGTCAGCGAGATGGCGGCTGCCGACACGTCGCCGCCCGATGGACTGACGGGTCCCTCGTCGCCGGTGCCGACCGCGGCCGACATCGCCTACATCATCTATACCTCGGGGACCACCGGCGTCCCCAAGGCAGTGGCAATCACCCATCACAACGTGACCGGGCTGTTGGGATCGTCCGACACGTTCTTGGCGGGGAAGACGTGGACGCAATGGCATTCCTATGCGTTCGATGCCTCGGTCGAGGAGATCTGGGGCGCACTCTTGCACGGCGGGCGGCTGGTGATCGTGCCCGAGTCGACGGCTCGGTCACCAGAAGACCTGCAGACGTTGCTCGTTGCCGAACGCGTCGACGTTCTGAGTCAGACACCCTCCGCGGTGGCGCTGCTGGCACCCGAGCGGTTGGGTGCGGTGTCGTTGCTGGTCGCCGGTGAGGCATGCCCGGCCGAGTTGGTAGACCGCTGGGCCGCAGGGCGGGTGATGGTCAATGCCTACGGTCCGACCGAAACCACGATATGTGCCTCCAGGACTGCGCCTTTGGCCGCCGGGGACGGTGCACCGTCGATCGGCGCACCCGTGTCCGGCGCGGCGCTGTTCGTCCTGGACGGGTCACTGCGTCAGGTGCCCCGCGGCGTGGTCGGCGAGTTGTATGTGGCCGGCCGCGGCGTGGGTGTCGGATACCTGGGCCGGGCGGGTCTGACCGGTTCCCGCTTTGTAGCCTGCCCATTCGGGAGCGGCGGTGCAAACGGTCAACGGATGTACCGCACCGGGGACCTGGTCTACTGGGACGCCGGTGGGCAGCTGCGTTACGTGGGACGGGCCGACGAGCAGGTCAAGATCCGGGGCTACCGCATCGAACTCGGCGAGATCCAGGCGGTCCTGACCGGGTTGGACGGCGTCGAACAGGCGGCGGTGATCGCTCGCGCGGACCGACCCGGCGACCAGCGGCTCGTGGGCTACGTGACGGGAACCGCCGACCCGGCCAAACTGCGCACGCAACTGGCTGAGCAATTGCCGGCCTACATGGTCCCGGCCGCGGTGATGGCCCTGCCGACACTGCCGCTGACACCCAACGGCAAATTGAACACTCGCGCCCTGCCGGCACCCGAATACCAGGACATCGACCGCTACCGGGCCCCGGGCAACCTCACCGAGGAGATTCTGGCCGGCATCTACGCCGACGTGCTCGGTGTAGAGCGGGTCGGGGTCGACGATTCGTTCTTCGATCTGGGCGGGGATTCGCTCTCGGCGATGCGTCTGGTGGCCGCCGTGACCGCCGCCTTGGACACCGAACTCGCCGTGCGGGTCCTGTTCGAGGTGCCGACCGTGGCGCAATTGGCACCACGCATCGGTGGCGACGGGTCTCGACTGGATCCGCTGATGGCCGGGCCGCGGCCCGCGGTCATTCCACTGTCGTTCGCCCAGACGCGGCTGTGGTTCCTGGACCAGTTGCAGGGCCCCTCAGCGGTTTACAACATGGCGACCGCACTGCGGATCAGCGGTGCCCTGGACGTCGACGCGTTGGGCGAGGCGCTGGCCGACGTGGTGGGCCGCCACGAGAGCCTGCGGACGGTGTTCCCCGCCGTCGATGGGGTTCCCCGACAATCGGTGATACCCGTCGAGGACACACGATTCCGCATGGACGTCGTGGATGCCACCGGGTGGCCGGCTGCACGGTTGCACGAGTCGATCGGCGAGGCGGCTCGTCATGTGTTCGATCTGTCCAGCGAGATCCCCCTGCGGGCACAGGTATTCCGGATCGCCGCCGACGAGCACGTGCTGGCGGCGGTGGTGCACCACATCGCCGCCGATGCCTGGTCGATCACCCCGCTGATGGCTGATCTCGGGGTTGCCTACGCCAGCCGAAGCGTGGGGCAGGCTCCGGCATGGTCCGATCTGGCTGTCCAGTACGTCGATTACACGCTGTGGCAACGCGCGCAGTTCGGTGACTTCGACGACAGCCAGAGCCGAATCGCGGCACAGTTGAGGTATTGGCAGGATGCGCTGGCCGGCATGCCGGAACGGGTCACGCTGCCCACCGACCGGCCATACCCGCCGGCCGCCGATCAGCGCGGTGCCACCGTGGCCCTGGACTGGTCTGCAGAACTGCAGCAACAGATCACGCGGGTGGCCCGCGAACACAACGCGACGAGCTTCATGGTGGTGCAGGCCGCCCTGTTGACCGTGCTTTCCCGACTCAGCGGCAATTCCGATGTGGCCGTGGGTTTCCCGATCGCCGGCCGCCGCGACCCGGCGCTCGACGAGCTGATCGGCTTCTTCGTCAACACCCTGGTGCTTCGGGCGGATCTGGCCGGTGACCCCACCGTCGCCGAGGTGCTGGCCCAGGTGCGGGCCCGCAGCCTGGCCGCCTACGAGCATCAGGACGTGCCGTTCGAAGTGCTGGTCGAGCGGCTCAACCCGACGCGGTCGCTGACTCATCACCCTCTCGTCCAGGTCGCGCTGGGATGGCAGAACGTTCCCGGCCAGTCCGGCGCCGCGCCGGTGCTCGGCGATCTGGAGATCAGCCAGATGCCGGCGGACACTCATACCGCTCGTATGGACCTGAGTTTCTCCTTGGCCGAGCGGTGGACCGCGGCCGGCGCTCCGGCCGGAATCACCGGCACAGTGGAGTTCCGCACCGACGTGTTCGACACTGCCACCGTCGAATCGGTGATCAAGCGGTTCGAGCTCGTGGTGTCGGCGATGACCGCCGACACCGACCGGCGACTGTCCTCGATCGACCTCCTCGACGCCGGCGAACACGCGCACCTCGACGCAATGGGTAACCGGGCGGCGCTGGCCGGGCCGGTGCCATCGTCGACGCCGATGTCGGTCCCCGAACTGTTCGCCGTCCAGGTCGCCGGCCACCCGGACGCCGTCGCGGTGAGCGACGACGGCCGCTCGCTCACCTACCGCGACCTCGACGAGTCCGCAAACCGGCTGGCGCACTTGCTGATCGGGCGGGGTGCCGGCCCCGGCCGCAACGTTGCGGTGTTCCTGGAACGCTCCGCCGAGGCGATCGTCGCGATGTTGGCGGTGCTGAAGACCGGAGCTGCCTACTTGGCCATCGACCCGGCGCTGCCGGCAGCCCGCATCGAGTTCATGCTGGCCGATGCGGTGCCAGTCGTCGCGGTCACCTCCGCCGCCCTGGCCGCCCGGTTGGACGGACATCCCGTCCGGGTCGTCGACATCACCCGGGCAGCAGTCGCCGACCAGCCCGACACCGCACCACCGAATCCGGCGCCCGGGGACATCGCCTACCTCATCTACACCTCGGGGACGACCGGCGTTCCCAAAGGTGTGGCCGTCACCCACCACAACCTGACCCACCTGGCCCGGTCCACGCCCGCGACTCTGCCCGAACAGCAAGTCTGGACCCAATGCCATTCGTACGCCTTCGATTTCTCGGTGTGGGAGATCTGGGCTGCGCTGCTGGGCGGTGCCCGCCTGGTGGTGGTGCCCGAGTCGGTGGTGAGTTCACCGGACGATTTCCACGCGCTTCTGGTCGCCGAGCGGGTCAACGTCTTGACCCAGACGCCCTCGGCCGCCGGGGCACTGTCCCCGCACGGCCTGGAGTCGGTGGCCCTGCTGCTCGGCGGCGAGGCCTGTCCGGGCGAGGTGGTCGATCGGTGGGCACCGGGACGGGTGGTGATCAACGCCTACGGCCCCACCGAGATCACGGTCTATGCCTCGATGAGTGCACCTCTGCTGCCCGGCACCGGGGCGGCGCCGATCGGTGCCCCGGTACCCACCGCATCGCTGTTCGTCTTGGACGAATGGTTGCGTCCGGTGCCCCCTGGAGTGGTGGGCGAACTGTACGTGGCCGGTGACGGCGTGGCGTGTGGATACCTGGGCCGGTCGGGGTTGACCGCAGCACGGTTCGTGGCCTGTCCGTTCGGCGAGCCGGGACGTCCGGCAGCCCGGATGTACCGCACCGGTGATCTCGTGAGCTGGCGCGCCGACGGCCAACTGCAGTATCTCGGTCGCGCTGACGACCAGATCAAGATCCGTGGCTACCGCATCGAACTCGGGGAGGTCCAGACCGCGTTGAGTGGGGTGTCCGGAGTCGCACAAGCTGTGGTGATCGCTCGTGAGGATCAACCGGGAATCAAGCGTCTGGTCGGCTATGTCACCGAAGTGACGGGCGGGTCGGTGGATCTGGCCGGGACACGAAACGTCTTGGCCGAGCGACTTCCGCCCTACATGGTGCCGTCCGCGATTCTGGTCCTGAATGCGTTGCCGTTGACCGTGAACGGCAAACTCGACACCCGCGCCTTGCCGGCCCCGGAGTACCAGGACGCCGATCGGTATCGTGCACCGGGCAGCGCCGTCGAGAGCATCCTGGCCGGCATCTACGCCGAGGTGCTCGGGCTCGAGCGGGTCGGAGTCGACGACTCCTTCTTCGACCTGGGCGGAGACAGCATTCTGTCGATGCAGGTGGTCGCCCGGGCCAGAGCTTGCGGTGTGACGTGCAGGCCCCGCGACATTTTCGTCGAGCAGACCGTGGCACGACTGGCACACGTGGTCGGAGTGACCGGCGGCGACACCGGCCCGGCCGACGAGGGTGTCGGTCCGGTGCGGGTGACGCCGATCATGCGCTGGCTGGAAGATGTTCACCGCGCCGGCGGCCCCGTCGATCAGTTCAACCAGACGGTGGTGGCCCAAGCTCCGCCGGGAGTCACCGAATCCGACGTCCAGACCGTCATGGACGCGCTGCTCGATCGGCATGCGACGCTGCGGCTGCGGGTAGACGAGGACGACGACGGACACTGGTCGCTGTTGGTCCCCGAAACGGGTTCTGCGCGAGCCTGTCTGGAGTCGGTGGACATGATATCCGAGCAGGCCCTGGCGGCGGCCCGGTCCCGGCTGAACCCGGCTGCCGGGCAGATGGTCAGCGCGCTGTGGGTCGCATCCACCGGCCAGTTGGTGTTGATCGTCCATCACCTCGCCGTCGATGCGGTGTCGTGGCGGATTCTGCTGGAAGACCTCAACATCGCCTGGGCTCAGCTCTGTCAGGGGCAGCCGACGGTATTGCCCACGACCGGAACGTCTTTCGTACAGTGGTCGAACCTACTCGATCAATACGCACGGTCCGCCGCCGTGGCGGAGCAGGCCGACCATTGGCGACGGGTGCTGGCGGCTCCGACCGCACTGCCGGCGGTGCGGCCAGAGGCCGACACGTACGCCACCGCGGGCCACCTCTCCGTAGCGCTCGATGCCGAGACCACCCGCATTCTGCTCGGTGAGGCTCCGGCGGCGTTCCACGCTGGGGTGCAGGACATTCTGCTGATCGCCTATGGGTTGGCGTTGACACAGTTCCTGCAGATCACTCTGCCCGTCGTCGTCGAGGTGGAAGGCCACGGCCGTAGTGAGGACCTGGATGGGCTTGACGCGCGAAACATCGATCTGTCGCGAACCGTGGGTTGGTTCACCGCGAAGTACCCGGTCGCTTTGGATGTCGGGCGGCATCTCAACGGGTTGAGCTGGCCTGCGGTCGTGGCCGGCGAATCGGCGCTCGGCGGCGTGATCAAGGCGGTCAAGGAACAACTTTGCGGCCTTCCCGACGGAATGACCTACGGGTTGTTGCGCTACCTCAACCCCGACGTCGAACTCTGCGGGGCAGAACCCACGATCGGGTTCAACTACCTCGGCCGGATGGGCGCGGCCGGGGCGGCGGGTGAGTCCGAGGCCTTCGCCGGCCTGTGGCAGGTCGATCGTGATGGAGCCGCTGTCGCCGCGACCGCCGCAGCCATCCCCATGCCGCTGGGGCACACCGTCGAACTCAACGCGAGCACCGTAGAAACCCACGACGGCCCAAGCCTTTACGCGTCGTGGACGTGGGCTCCCTCGGCGCTGGACGAGAGCCAGGTGCGCCGCCTGTCGCAGCTGTGGTTCGATGCTCTGACCGGCATCTGCGCGCACGTGCGCAACGGAGGCGGTGGTCTGACCCCGTCGGACATCGTCCCCACCGTGCTCGCCCAGCACCAGATCGACGAGCTGACCCAGGATCACCGCATCGCCGACATACTCCCGCTGACGCCCTTGCAAAGCGGGCTCCTGTTCCAGGCCAACAGAACTCGTGGAAACGACGACAACGTCTACGCCATGCAGCTCGATGTCACCATCACCGGACCACTGGATGCCAACCGGCTGTGCGAGGCGGTACACAACGTGGTGCACCGCCACCCCAACCTGGCCGCCCGCTTCGACAAACGGTTCGGCGAACCGGTACAGATCATTCCGGTCGAGCCGCGCGTGCCCTGGCAGTACCTCGACATAGCCACCGATGAGCAATTCCAACGGCTGTGTGCCGCCGAGCGTTCCGCGGTATGCGACCTGATCGACCAGCCGGCGTTCCGCGCCGCGCTGATCCGGTCGGGTGCCGACGAGCACCGGTTCGTCATGACGTACCACCACATCGTCCTCGACGGTTGGTCGCTGCCGATCCTGTTGCAGGAGATCTTCGCCGGTTATCACGGACAGCACCTGCCGGCCGCTGGGACGTATCGCCGGTTCGTGACGTGGCTGGCGAGCCGGGACGCCGATGCCGCCCGCACCGCCTGGCGTGACGCGCTGGCCGGGTTCACCACACCGACTCTGGTCGCTCCCAACACCGGGGCCAGGCCAGGAGCCCGTGCCACCGAGACGTTCCACCTACCCGCCGAGACCACCACGGCCGTGCACGAGCTGGCCCGGTCGCAACACACCACGGTCAACACGGTGCTGCAGGCGGCCTGGGCGCAAGTGCTCATGTGGCTGACCGGACAGCACGATGTCACCTTCGGCGTTGCGGTGTCGGGCCGTTCAGCCGACGTGACGGGTGCCGAATCGATGATCGGCCTGCTGATCAACACCGTGCCCGTCCGCGCCACCATCACCCCGGAGACCACCATCGCCGATCTGCTAGAGACCCTGCAACGCCGGCACAGTGACACACTCGATCACCAGCACCTGGCCCTCAGCGAGATTCACCGGGTTGTCGGCCACGAGCAGTTGTTCGACACCCTGTTCGTCTACCAGAACTACCCCGTGGAGACCGCAGTGTCATCGATGGCCGACGGGCTGGCCATCACCGCGGTGACCGGCCGCGAATACAACCATTACCCGCTGACCCTGCAGGCGATGCCCGGCAGCGAACTCGTTCTACGGGTCGAGTTCGACACCACCGTGTTCACCGCACGGCGGGTGAACAAGATCGTCGGGCGGTTCCAGCGGGTGCTCGAGGCGATGACCGGGAAGGACCAGCACTCGTGAGCGCCGACGCCAACCGGCGATTGTCGTCGATGGATCTCGACGACGACGACGAACTCGACGAACTGGAGCACTGGGGTAACCGTGACGCACTGACCCAGCCGGTCACCGCCGCCTCGATTCCGGCATTGTTCGCGGCCCAGGTGTCCCGTGATCCCGCAGCGGTGGCCCTCAGCTGTGTCGGCAGGTCAATGACCTACGCCGAGCTCGACGCGGCGTCAGATCGGTTGGCGTATCGGCTCATCGAGCATGCAGTACGTCCGGGCCAACGGGTGGCGGTGCTGTTCTCACGCTCGGCCGAGGCGATCGTGGCGATCCTCGGCGTGCTGAAAACCGGTGCGGCATATGTGCCGATCGATCCTGCGGTGCCCGATGCGCGGCTGGAGTTCGTTCTCACCGACGCCCGCCCGGTGGTGGCGGTGACGACCGCAGACCTGGCCGGCCGCCTCGACGGTCGCGGCGTGCCAGTGATCGATGTCGGTGCGAACCAGGCGTCGGCGCCGGGATCTCCCGCCGGTACCGCGGTGCCGGCGGGGCCACAACCCGATGACGTCGCCTATCTGATCTACACCTCCGGCACCACCGGTGTGCCCAAGGGGGTGGCAATCCCACATCGCAATGTGACGCGCTTGCTGAATGCGATCGATACCCGCCTGCCCTTGTCGGGGGAGCAGGTGTGGACTCACTGCCATTCACTGGCGTTCGACTTTTCGGTGTGGGAGATCTTCGGTGCGCTGCTGCACGGCGACCGCTTGGTCGTGGTTCCCGAATCGGTGACCCGCTCCCCGGAGGAGTTCCACGCCTTGCTCGCCGAGCAGCGCGTCACGATGCTGAGCCAGACGCCGTCGGCGTTCTATGCGCTGCAAGCCGTCGATACGGTACGGCCGGAATCCGCCGGGCAACTCAACCTGGAGGCGGTGATCTTCGGCGGGGAGGCGCTGGAACCCTCGCGGCTGAGGCGGTGGTGGGAGCGACATGCCGGATCGCCCCGGTTGATCAACATGTACGGCATCACCGAGACCACCGTGCACGCCTCATTCCGCGAGATCACCGCGGTGGATCTCGACGACACGGTCAGCCCGATCGGTGTACCGCTGTGCGACCTGGCCTTCTTTGTCCTCGACGGCTGGTTACGTCCCGTCCCGGCGGGCGTTGTCGGCGAATTGTATGTCGCCGGTGCGGGTTTGGGATATGGCTACGCGGGACGGGCCGGGCTGAACTCCACGCGGTTCGTGGCCTGTCCGTTCGCGACCACCGGCACCCGCATGTATCGCACCGGGGATCTGGTGTGCTGGGGCACCGACGGCCAACTGGAGTATCGAGGCCGCGCCGACGAACAGGTCAAGATCCGCGGCTACCGCATAGAGCTCGGCGAAATCCGGGCGGCACTGACGGCCCTTGACGGCGTCGAGCAGGCCGAGGTCATCGTGCGGGAGGATCGTCCCGGCGACAAGCGGCTGGTCGGCTACGTCACCGGGGGCGCCGACCCCGTGGCATCGCGTGCTGCGCTGGCCGACCGGTTGCCGCCGTACATGGTGCCTGCCGCGGTGATGTCCTTGGACAGTTTGCCGTTGACGGTCAACGGCAAACTCGACAAAAAGGCCTTGCCCGCACCGGAATACCAGTCCACCGACTACCGCGCACCGACCACGCCCACCGAGGAAATCGTCGCGGGAATCTACGCACAGATCCTCGGCGTGGACCGCGTCGGAATCGACGACTCTTTCTTCGATCTCGGCGGCGATTCGCTGCTGGCGATGCGTCTGGTCGCCGCGCTCAACCGGACACTCGATGCCGGTCTCGAAGAGCGTGTGGTCTTCGATGCGCCCACCGTGGCCCAGCTGATGCTGCGTATCGGCGATGGGCAACATCGACTGCCACCACTGGTCGCCGGATCCCGTCCCGCGGTGATGCCGCTGTCCTACGCGCAGAGCCGATTGTGGTTCCTCGACCAATTGCACGGGCCCTCACCGATGTACAACTTGGCGGTGGGGTTACGTCTGACCGGGGACCTCGATGTCGCGGCGCTGGGCGCAGCCTTCGGCGATGTGCTGGAACGCCACGAGAGCCTGCGTACCGTGTATCCGGCAGTCGACGGACTACCGCAGCAGCGGGTGGTCTCAGCCGAACACGTCGAGTTCGGCTGGGACGTCGTCGACGCCTGCGGTTGGTCGGCAAGCCGCTTGGCTGCGGCGGTCGAAGAGACTGCCCGGCACAGTTTCGATCTGTCCACGGAGATACCGCTACGCGCAAGGCTTTTCCGGGTCTCCGACGGTGAGCATGTATTGGTCGCCGTGGTGCATCACATTGCCGCCGACGGTTGGTCGATCACCCCGCTGGTGGCCGACCTGGGTATTGCGTACGCCGGGCGGTGTGCCGGACGACGCCCCGGTTGGGAGCCGTTGGCCGTGCAATATGCCGATTACACGCTGTGGCAACGCACGCAACTCGGTGATCTCGACGACCCCGGCAGCCGCATCTCCCAGCAACTGGATTTCTGGGAGAGCGCTCTGGCCGGGATGCCCGAACGCGTGACACTCCCGACGGACCGTCCGTATCCGTTGGTCGCTGACCAAAGCGGTGACCGGGTGGATGTGCAATGGTCGGCCGATCTTCAGCGCCAAGTTGCGCGTCTGGCCCGTGAGCACAACGCGACAAGCTTCATGGTGGTGCAGGCCGCCCTGGCCATGGTATTGGCCAAGTTGAGTGCGACGTCCGACGTGGCGGTGGGTTTCCCGATCGCCGGGCGCCGCGATCCAGCACTCGACGCCCTGGTCGGATTCTTCGTCAACACCTTGGTGCTGCGGGTCGAGCTGGACGGTGACCCCAGTGTCGCCGAGGTGCTGGCTCAAGTCCGGGCACGCAGTTTGAGCGCCTTCGAGCACCAGGATGTGCCGTTCGAAGTGCTGGTCGAGCGGCTCAACCCGACCCGATCGGTGGCCCATCACCCGCTGGTGCAGGTGATGTTCGCCTGGCAGAACGTTCCGGGTCAGACCGGCGGACCAGGCGACGGTTCGATGCTGGGGGACATCGAGGTCGCTCAGTTACCCCTGGGCACCCGCACGGCCCGCATGGACCTGTCGTTCTCGCTCGCCGAGGTTTGGACGAAAACCGGAGAGGCCACCGGGATTTCGGGGACAGCGGAGTTCCGCACCGACGTTTTCGACGCGGACAGCATCACCGCCCTGGTCGATCGGTTACAGCGGATGCTCGAGGCGATGACCGCCGACGCCGACCGGCGGCTGTCGACAATCGATGTGCTCGAATCCGATGAACACGCACGCCTCGATGCGCTGGGCAACCGGGCAACGCTGACCCGGTCCGAATCTGCGCCGTCATCGATTTCGGCTCTGTTCGCAGCGCAAGCGGCCCGCTGTCCCGGGGCAGTGGCCGTCAGCTTCGACAGAACCCACATGACTTACCGGGACCTCGACGAGGCCGCCAACCGACTGGCGCACAGGCTCATCGACCAAGGCGCAGGTGCCGGACAGCGGGTGGCGTTGCTACTCCCGCGGTCGGTCGAGGCCGTTGTGGCGGTTTTCGCGGTGCTCAAAACCGGTGCGGCGTATGTGCCCATCGATCCGTCGGTGCCGGATGAGCGTGTCGAGTTCATCCTTTCCGATGCCGCTCCGGTGGTGGCGGTCACCACCGCCGACCTTGCCGACCGCGTGGCCGGGCACAAGTGCGCCGTCGTCGACGTCGCCGACGCCACGCTCGCGACCGAGCCCGCTGCGGCGTTGTCGGTGGGGCCGGGGCCGGGGGATGTTGCGTATTTGATCTATACCTCGGGTACCACGGGT